>JAVHWG010000625.1:0-6595 GCA_032159965.1 Mycobacterium sp. | reverse complement strand
AGGCCGCACTCGACGCGATCGCCGAGCGCCTCAACGACCGACCCCGCGCTGTGCTCTGCTGGCGAACCCCGGCCGAGGCACTCGCCGCGGTCCACTGGAGCGACGGCTGAGCGTCCCGAAGAGGGTCGTTGGCGCGGCGTAGCGGATCACCATGGAACTAGAGTCCTCGCGGTGAGCAAGGTCGTTCTGATGTGCGGGCCTGCGGGAGCGGGCAAGTCGACCGTGGCCAGGCAACTCGAAGCGGAGGGCATGACTCGGCTCTCGGTCGACCAAGAAGCATGGCGTCGTGGGGTCCGCTCGATGCCGCTACCACCGCAGCTGCTTGACGAGATCGAGCATGATTTGCGCGCCCGACTTCTCGACCTCGTATCGGCCGGAGTCGACGTCGTGCTGGATTTCTCATTCTGGTCCCGCCGCGCCCGGGCGGAGTATCGGGATCTGCTGCGCCCTCTCGGGATTGTGCCCGAGACGATTTATCTCGCCACATCGCGCGCCGTCGCGCTCGAACGGATGGCGACTCGCGGACATGAGCATGGCGACGACTACGCACTGCCCGTTGACCTCGCAGCCTCTTACTTCGATCACTTTGAGCCACCGACCGCCGACGAAGGCCCCCTAACCATCCTTGATGAAGGGTCCCAGTAGCCGACCGTCTACCGCGCGATCGGCATGCGCTGGCCAAACCTGTGCCTCGTCGCCGTCCTGATTCCGGATCGTGTTGGCGTGGTGCGTTGACCGGTTGAGAGCGCCGGCCGCCGCTCAGCCTGCTGCGGAAGCGGGGGCGACGCTGCCTCCGAGGAACAAGGTGCCGCGCAGGCTGCCGCGGGCGGTGCGGACCGCAACAGTGATCCAGGCGGCGACGAGCCCGGCGTAGAACACGGCTGCGGCGTAGCGGAACAGGTCGGATCCGGTGTGCAGCGCCAGGCCGGTAGTGCCTGTGACGCAGGTGCCGGTGGCGAAGGTGAACGACCACCAGGTCAGGGAGAAGGGAAGATGTTCGCGCGCGGTGCGCAGCGTGATCGCGCCGGCGATACCGGCCCACAGCAGCGCGAATCCCCACACTGGGACGCCGTAGACCACGCCGAAAGCCTGCAGCGCAGTCGAGTACGGGGCGGGCAGCGCCTGGTAGGCGACGCCTCCGAGCAGGTTCGCGGCCGTGATGGACTGACCGAGCGGGCCGAGCACAATCCACAGGGTCGGGACCATCCGGGCGTCGCCGACTTTGTGCATGGCCAATCGGTTCCAGATGAGGGTGATGACGATGATCGAGGCGAGCAGACTCAATCCGAACATCGCGTAGCAGCCCATCAGCAGTGTGAGGCGGATCTGTCCGGCGGCGGCGTGCGGGACGAGCAGCGCACCGGTCGAGGCAGACACCATTGGGGGCACCACCGGCATCAGCCAGCCGCCGAAGGCGCTGTCCGTCCTCAGCTGATGGCGGGTGAACATCAGGTAGGGCACGACTGCGGCGGCAGCCAACCCGGTTGCCGTGCCGGCCAGCCACAGGACCCAGTCGATATCCACCGCCGCGCGCAGTCCGAGTACCTCCTTGCCGAGCAGGATCGTTCCGGCGCCAACGGTCATCAGCGCCATCGGCGGGGCTCCGTAGAACTGGGACATCACCGGATTCAGCGCATGCCCACGGGCGGTTTTGGGATAGCGCGCCCAATGGAGGGCCGTGGCCGCGGTGAGGGCCAGCAACAGCACGCTTGTGGCGGCCCAGACGACGATCCCCGCGGTATGCAGTCCGAGGAACTGCTCGGGCAGGCTCGCAGCAGCGACCGCCACGATGCCGGTCCCCATGATCGATGCGTACCAGTTCGGGGTCAGGTTGGCGACGACATGACTGGGACGCTGCAGCTCCGACAGAATGCCGAACCGCGCGAGGCGGTGTGCTTGGTTCGCGGTCTCTGACGGGTTACGCCGGCCACCGACGCTGGGGGTTGCTGTTGCCGTGCTGGTTGTCATGGTTCTCACGATGACGCTTCCTGGCTGTCAGCAGCAGGGGGGACAACCTTGTATGGTTACAAAGAAGATTGGTATCTCAACCGCGGGAAGTGCTGATGCTGAGTGGTCATGTACCGGACCTGAGTGCTCTCGAGGTACTACTCGCAGTCGCTCGCACGGGCAGTCTGAACACCGCCGCGCTGGAGGTGGGGGTCACCCAGCAGGCGGTGTCGGCCAGGATTGCCTCGATGGAGTCCCAAACCGGAGTGGCGCTGGTCACCCGCACCGCGCGTGGTTCCTCTCTTACCCCTGCCGGTGTTGTCGTTGCTGAGTGGGCCGCACGCGTCATCGAGTCCGCGACGGAGTTGGACGCGGGGCTCGCCTCATTGCGACAGGACCGCCGGGCGCGGCTGCGGGTCAGCGCCAGTCTCACGATCGCCGAGCAGTTGTTGCCCAGCTGGTTGGTCGCCTTGGCCGCGGAAGCAAGCACGGTGGGACACGTCCAAGCCGAGGTCGTCCTACATGCCACCAACAGCGACACCGCGGCACATCAGGTAAGAGAGGGTGAGGCCGACATCGGTTTCGTCGAAGGGCCTGCAGCTCCGAAGGGATTGCGCAGCCGGTCGGTCGGTCACGACCGGCTGCTTATCGTGGTGCGCCCGGATCACCGATGGGCGCGACGGCAGCGGACGGTGGAGATCACCGAACTCGCCGCGACACGCCTGGTGACGCGCGAGGAAGGCTCCGGCACCAGAGACACCCTCACTGCGGCACTGCGGGCGGCGCTCGGCCCCGACTATCTCCAGGCAGAGCCCATCCTGGCCCTGTCGACCACCTCAGCGGTCCGTTCCGCCGTTCTAGCCGGGGCGGGCCCGGCCGTACTCAGTGAACTCGTCATCGCTGATGACCTCACCGCTGGCCGGCTCCATACCGTGCGTGTAGCCGGACTGGAACTGCATCGCACCCTGCGAGCGATCTGGTTGGGCGGCCCGACGCCCCCGGCCGGCGCCGCGCGAGACCTGATCGCACTCGCCTCGCGTCGCGCCCCGTTCACCAGACCCCAGCGTCACGCGCTCCCCGGTACCAACCCATGACAGGACCGGCATCGTCATGAATCACCGATCCCGTTCGCTCCGGTGCGCGGACATCGAGACGGATCCACCGGTCGCACGCTCCGGATGGGCGAGACCCCCTGCCCTGCTGCCAGCTGGACCGGTGGACTACTTCCAGCGGAAGTGAACGAACACGCGACCGAAGTTGTCCGAGTCCTTCTCGACTCGGTGGTAGAGCGCCTTGACCTCTTTCCGGTCGAGGAACCGAAGCACGCGCTTCTTCAGCTGTCCGGAGCCCTTCCCAGGAATGATCTCCACAAGCGGGGCCTTCTTGGCGACCGCTTCGTCCATGATCGAACGTAGCGCGCGCTCGATTTCGTCGCCGCGGTTATAAACGTCGTGCAGATCGAGCTTCAGCTTCACTGAGCCATGGTGCGTGCAAAAGGAACCGATCGCCACTCCTGCGGGCACGAGCAAGTCCTCCCGGTATGGGACGGCTGGGGCGACTGGAACCTCAGCTGTGCCGAGTACCGGCGAGGCGGCCTGCCCGCGCCCTGACCCCACGTTCGGTTCACACTGGCTATTATTTGATCGTGGCGTCCCCAGAGCCTTCGAGGGTCGATAGCGCTTGTGCGGCTGCGACCGTCGTGATGGGCCCAGGAGTAGCCGTCGTGAACGCCAGCGGTGAATTCGATCTGGCGACCGCGGACGTGTTGATCAGTGCGTTGGACGAGGCCTGCGGTACCGGACGCGACGTCCAGTTGGACATGTCCGCCGTGTCGTTCATCGACGCCAGCACCCTGGGCGTCGTGGTGCGGGCACGCGAGACGTTGGCGGCGCACGGCTGCAAGATCGAGATCGTTCGTCCGGCGCGCATCGTCCGACGCCTGCTGGGACTAACCGGTTTGGAGTCGCTGACAGCGATGGACACGATGGACGGTGGGAGCAGGTGAGCGTGTCAGCGCCAGCCGATCTCGACAGAGCTGGTTCGGCCGACCCACATGACCACGGCGTCGCCTTTTACCGCGGCGAGGCCGAGGTGGTGGCCGAAGTTGCTGCATTCGTGGCCGGGGGTTTGGCGGCCGGCGGGGGCGTCGTCGTCGTCGCCACCGCTAGCCACCGCGAGGCGATCGACGCCGCGCTCGAAGGGCACGGCCACGACGCAGTGGCGGCGCGGGCTGACGGTCGCTACACCGCCTTGGACGCCGCCGAGACGCTTGCAGAGTTCATGTCCGACGGCAGCCCCGACGGCGCCCGTTTCGAGGCGGTGATCGGCGACGTCCTCGATGGCGCGGCGGCCGATGGCCGGGCTGTGCGGGTGTTCGGCGAAATGGTCGCGCTGCTCTGGGACGACGGCAACGTCGCCGGAGCGCTCGAACTCGAATCGTTGTGGAACCAGCTGGCGACCGGTCGCGAGTTCTCGTTGCTCTGCGGGTATCCGAGCGCAGCTCTCGGTTCGGCGTCGCTACACGACGCGAACGAGGTGTGCCGGCTGCATTCGCAGGTCCGATCGCTCGCCAGCAGGGCGACGTCGACGACGCACCACGATGTCGCGACCGCATCTGAGGTCTTCGTCGCGACCCCATCCTCGGTGCGCGAGGCGCGCCAGTTCGTCACTGGCGTCCTTGGGTCCTGGCGCGCGACGGAGTTCGTCGAGGACGCAGCGTTGATCGTCTCCGAGTTGACGGCAAACGCCATCAGGCACGCTGCCTCGGCGTTCCGGGTGACTGCTCATCGCACCGATGCTCGCGTCCGGATCGCTGTCGAAGACAGCGGTGGCGGGCGTCCCGAACCGCGAGCCCCCGGTCCCCACGATCCGACGGGCCGCGGCCTGGCGCTGGTCGCGCGGCTGGCCAACGAATGGGGCTGGGACCCGCTGCCCGCGGGGAAGTCCGTCTGGGCCGATCTGTTGGCGAGAAGCTGAGCTGCCTGATCGCTTCCGCGGAGGTGGCCCTCGCCGAACCCGTCCCCATTAGCCCTGTTCGATGGGGAGCGTGACAAGCACTGTCGTTCCCTCGCCGACGGGGCTCGCTACTTCGATCGTCCCGCCGAGCGCGTCCACGCGGTCGGTGAGGCCTACGAGTCCGGAACCGCGTGCCGGATCGGCCCCTCCGGAACCGTCGTCGCGGATCGAGAGCTTGAGGACACCGTCGCGCGCTTCGACGGCGACGTGCACCGCAGAAGCGTGCGCGTGCTTCGCGGTATTCGTGAGCGCTTCTGACACGACGTAATAGGCGGCCACTTCCACCGGCTCAGGCAGCCGCGTGTCGGCGCGCGCCTCAAGCTCAACCGGGACGGCTGACCGCCGGGCAAGGGTGTTGAGGGCGGCAGCGAGGCCGCCCCGGGCGAGGATGGCCGGGTGTATACCGCGCGAGATCTCCAGAAGCTCCTCGACGGCGCCCGCCAGCCCGTCCCCGACTCCGGACAACTGCGCCTGCAACTCGTGCAGCCCGGGCGGGACCATCGCCTCGGCCGTCTGCTGCGCGAGCGCGAGTGAAACGAGACGCTGTTGCACTCCATCGTGCAGATCCCGCTCGATCTGGCGCCTCGTCTGGTCTGCGGCGGTGACGATCCGCGCCCGCGAGGCGGCGAGCTCTGCCCGGCTCCTCTCTAGCTTGCGCTGACTCTCGCGCAGGTTACGAAACATCAACAGGGTGTCCAGCGCGTCTGCCAGTCGCCGTCCGATCTCATGGAACAGCCGCTCCTCATGCGGCGTCCAGACCCGTGAGTGAGAGCACTGGTGCAGCCCGAACATGTAGGGCTTGTCTACCTTGGGGTACACAGCCATGGCGATCATGGACTTGATGCCGAAACGCTCCGCCGACGATGACGGAAGTGCCGAGGCTGATTCGGGATCGAATCGCACCGGACTGCTGGAGGCCAGCACGCTGCGGAACACGCTAAGGACCTCCGGGTCATTCGGAACCTCCACGCCGAGGCTGAAAGCGCCGATGTATTCCCGCCGCGTGCGTTCCATTCGCACGCGATGCGAGCCAACCTCCGGATCACACGGATAGATCAGCCACGCTCGATCGCATCGGAAGATCCCCAGTGCAACCTCGAGAACTTCTCCCATCATCCGCTCGATGTCTGCGCTGCCCTGGATGGCGCGGTTGATTCCGTCCATGCTTTCAAAAAACCACAGCTGCGCCTGACGTTCTTCTTCAGCGCGCTTGCGCTCGGTCACGTCCACAACGGTGCCTGCGAACTCGTCGATCTCGCCTGACGCATCGAAGATCGGGTGAGCAAGTACGCGATAGCGTCTCACCGGACTGTCCGGAAGAATGACTCGATACTCCAGTTCGACGCTCGTCCCCTCGCGGATTCCTGCCTCGAGCGCGTTGGTGCACCTCGCGCGATCCTCTGGAAGAATGCGCTGGTGAATCTCGCTGACCGATGGGGTTCCCTGTTCGGGATCGAAGCCATAAAGTCGCGAGTGTTCATCGGACGAATGGGTCAGCTCCCGGGTGGAGACGTCGATTGCGAAACTCCCGGTGCGGGTCAGCCTCTGCGCCTCCGCCAAGTACGCTTCGCTTCGCCGCAATTCGGCTGTCCGCGCGGCGACCTCCACCTCGAGATTATCTCGGGCTTTGCAA
>JAVHWG010000622.1:0-2515 GCA_032159965.1 Mycobacterium sp. | reverse complement strand
GACAACAGGATCGCCTCGTCGGGATGTTCGACGGTGCCGTCGTAGACCATCTCGCCGGTCGGCGTCCTGCTCGTCGAGGCGATCGCAATTGTCCGTGCGCGGCTGGCGACGTCGACGTTCTTGGGTTCAACGGCGGTCAGCAGGTCGAAGGCAAGCACGCAGTCCGCGGCTCCTGGACTGACCCGATTCGATGACGGGACGGGTTCGTTGCTGATACGCAGGTGCGAAGTCACCGGACCGGCCTTCTGGCTGAGACCCGTCTGATCCAATCCTTCGGCATGCAGGCCGGTCCGCAGCGCGGCCATCGCAAGTACCTGGTTCACGGTGACGATCCCGGTTCCCCCGATGCCTGCCAGAAAGACGTTGTAGCTGCCAAAGATTGGTGGCAGCGATGGCTCGGTCACGGCCGGGGGAGCAGGACGATCGCCTGTCGTGGCGGCGGCGTTGCCGGCAGGAAGTTCGACGGTGACGAACGATGGGCAGTTTCCGTCCAGGCACGTGTAGTCGGTATTGCAGGTGCTCTGGTCTATGCGGGTCTTCCGGCCCAATTCCGTATCGACGGGCTGGACCGATAGACAGTTGCTCTTGACTCCACAGTCGCCGCAGCCTTCACACACCGCCTCGTTGATCACCACACGAGTCAGTCGGGCAGGCAACTTCCCACGCTTGCGCTTGCGGCGTGCCTCCGCTGCGCACTGCTGATCGTAAATGAGTGCGGTCACCCCATCGGCGTCACGGAGCAGCCGTTGTGCCTCGTCGAGGCGGTCACGATGCCACAGCAGAGTGCCGAGGGCGAACACGGCGTCCTCGTGCCGTTTCGGTTCATCCGCGCAGACGATTATTTTCGCGACCCCGTCGGCGCGAAGTTTGTGAGTCAGTTCGGGAACCGTCAGGCCAGCCGCGACGTCTTGCGCCCCGGTCATCGCGACCGCTGAGTTGTAGAGCACCTTGTAGGTGATGTTGACACCCGCGGCGACGCACGCCTGCACGGCCAGCTGTCCGGAGTGGAAGTACGTTCCGTCCCCGATGTTTTGGAAGATGTGTCGGACGTCGGTGAACGGGGCCTGGCCGATCCATTGCGCACCCTCACCACCCATCTGGGTCAGCGCGGTCACCGCAGAGTCAGTGCGCGCGGACATCGTGACCAGGGTGTGGCAGCCGATCCCGCCACCAGCAAGGGACCCTTCCGGCACGGCGGTGGAGCGGTTGTGCGGACAGCCAGAACAGAAGTACGCCGTCCGACTCGTGGGCAGCACGGTCAGTTCGAGCGACGGCGGGGCGGGAGTCGTCAGAATCAACCTGTCCTTCAGCACCGCGCGCAGTGGGCCCAACAGGCGTGCGGCAGTGAGTTCGCCGTCCGGCGGAATCAGAACGGCGCCGTCGGCTGCGCGCTTGCCAAGGATCTGCGGTGCAGCGGAGGTGCCATAGAGGATCTCCTTGACCTGTGCCTCGACGAATGCCGCCTTGTCCTCGACGACGAGGATCCGCTCCACGCCGCGGGCGAGTCGGCTCACGATCTCTACCCCGAGGGGGTATGGCATGCCGACACGCAGGATGCGGATGCCGCTGCGCGCCAGGTCGTTGTCTGTGACGCCGAGCTCGACGAGTGCCTCTCGCACGGTGTCGTACGCGGCACCAACGGCGACGATGCCCAGCCAAGCCCGTAGCGGATCTACTTCGATTCGATCAATTCCATTGGCCGCGTTGAACGCTCGCACCATCGCCCAACGCGGGCCGTAGAGATCGGCTTCCGCGATGAGGCTGTCCGGAGGTGCCGCGCACACCCGCTGGTGATATGTCCAGGGTCGCCCGTCCCAGTCGATTGTCGGAATGGTGATCTCGAAGTCGGTGAAGTCGCGGTCCAATGTCCACACGCCATCGGCCACGTCCGCGACGATCTTCATCGCAGGCATGCAGCCCGATGCGCGCGACAGCGCAACTGCGTACATGCCGAACGCGACGATCTCTTCGGCGTTGCGAGGGAAGAAGATGGGCATCGACAATGCAGCTAATGATCGCTCGCTGGCCACCGGGAGGCTAGATGACTTCGCGCCGGGATCGTCCCCGACGAGGGCTAGCGCGCCACCCGCAGGATTGGCGCCGTACATTGCCGCATGCCGCAATGCATCACTGGCGCGGTCGAGACCGGGGCCCTTCCCGTACCAGATGCCGATGACCCCGTCGTACGACGCCTTGCCCGAGGGCAGGTCATTCTGGCTGCCCCACACCGACGTCGCGGCGAGCTCTTCGTTCACACCGGGCACTAGATGGACGTGATGCTTCGACTTCAGTTCCGGCAAGCCCGCCAGGAGTTGATCGAGACCGCCGAGTGGACTCCCCTGATAGCCGGAGACGAACGTGGCGACACGACGCCCCGCGCGCGCATCGCGTTCGTGCTGTTCGACGATCTGTCGTGCGATGGCCTGTACTCCGGTGAGCAGAACGGGCCCCGACGAGGTTTGGTATCGCTCGTTCAAGAGGCGCGCTGGCTCGGTCGTTTGGAGATCTGTCAACG
>JAVHWG010000613.1:0-18813 GCA_032159965.1 Mycobacterium sp. | reverse complement strand
CATCGGCTCGATCATGGGCATCGGCTTCCCGCCGTGGACAGGCGGCACCGCCCAGTACATCGTCGGCTATCCCGGCGGCAAGGATGGTTTCGTCGCACGGGCACGCGAGCTAGCTGCGAAGTACGGCGACCGATTCAGTCCGCCGGACTCACTCACGTAATCCGTCTGCTCGCACTAGGAAGTGGTGCGCAGGGGGCTATCCCTCGCCGAGGTCGGCGGAGAGCCAATGCTGCGGTTTCATCGCAATGACGACTTGGCTGCCGAGCTCGGCGCGGGCGAAATCAAGGAAGGTGTCAACGCGTTCCGGGGGCAAATAGCGGCGGGTGAGTTCCACCAGCAGCTCGTCGCCGCCCGGCTCGATGCGGCTGACCGGGCCGTCGACCGTGACGTACCGGACTGTCGGCTCGGAGCGTTCGACCATGAGGGAGAACTGCCCTGCCGCCTCGATCAGCTGAGTCTTGCGAGATTCGGCACCGGTGAGAATCCATGGTTCTCCGCCGGGCGCGTATTGATACCAGATGGGAATGGTCAGCGGCGCCCGCCCCTCGCCCGCGCTGACCGACAGGGCGGCAACGTGTGGTTCGGCCAGAAATTCCTCGCGCTCGGTTTTTGACAAGGCCATACGGTGAGGTTAATCAACAGCTGGGCGCAACGGGACGAAGCGCCGGAGCTTTCCACTGGCAGCGTGGCGGGAAATGCTGTCGGCGACCGTGATGTGAATCCGCGGATTCTTCAGACCGTGACGGCGCACGGCATCTCCCACGGCGGCAGTAAGTCCGTCGACATCGGGGGATCCGACGATAAGTATCTCTGCCCCGTCGGCGGTTTGTGTCACTTGGTATTCCGACACACGCGCATCCGTGCCCAGCACGTGCCGGAACGTGCCTGCTCCGATTCTTGTTGTCCCGTATAGGAAGTCGTCATCACGACGGCCACCGATGTCTGCGACCCGGATGTACGCGCTGCCACAGGGACACTCTTCTGACAGCCATTCGACCGAATCCCCGAGGTCGTATCGGATGAACGGGAATGTCCTATTGGCCAGACCCGTCGCCAGCGTGCGTGCCGCGGATTCGTCTGCGCCCACGGGCAATCCACCTTCATCGACGCGTTCCAACAGCACCTCGTCTTCGCACACATGCAACCCGTCGCCGCGCCCGCAACCGACTGCCTGCACGCCGATCTCGGTCGAACCCCACAGATTGTGCACCGTTGCATCCCACGCATCGCGGATCGCCGCGCGATCCTCCTCGAGTAGCGGTTCGGAGTTCGTGCTCACCCGTCGCGGGCGAAGGGCCAGTTCGCCCGCAAGCGTCGCACGGGCCAGCCGACCGATGACGCTCGCGTACCCGACGAGATGCGTTGGCCGGGCGGCCGCGACCGCCGCCAGTACCTCGCCGAACGGAGCCCCGGCGGCGATCACAACCGTCTCCATGTCGGTGGCTGTCGGCACGTCGAACAGCGGGGTGCTGGCATGCGGGGGCACTCCGGCCTCGAGCACCGCGAGGCGGGTAGGTGCCTGCGTGGACGCGTTCTGTTCGCCGCGCGCCTGCATCCGCCAAGCCAGGCAAGCGGCGGACACGTAGAACTGCCAGTCCCACACGTAGACGCCCCGCACACCGCTCGAGCCTCCGGAGCTGAACACCATCTGATCGCCGGATGTGTACGAAAACCATTGCTGCTCTGCAAGGAACCGCTCGGCACGCTCACGCGTGAGATCCCTGGCGGTGACGACCGAGTCCCAATGCGCCTGAGCTTCCTGCTTCGTCATGATCGGAAGCGACGACAGGTCGGCGACCGTCGCCGTGTTCGGATCAAGTGCCCGCAAGCGGTGCGCGTGAAATGGGGACCGTTCGCGGGCGTAACCGAGCAGCGCTCGTAACCTGTGCGTCCGATAACGGTCGATCTGCTCTCGCGACCAGTTCAGCCGCGCGACATGGTCCCCGAGGGCGGCCTGCACGTCACCGAGGTGGGCGTCGCGCATCCGTTGGTAGCTGATCTCCGGCGATAGTCCTGGGGACACGACCGCTCCGTCCGCAGTTGAGGTGGCTGACCCGCGGATCAGCATAGGGGCGTCGGACGATCTGGCCCGAAGCCACCTACAGTGCGACGTATGGAATTCGGATTCTTCATCCCGCAGGGTTGGCGGCTCGACCTGGTGGGAATCGCGCCTGCGCAGCAGTGGGACGTCATGAACGGACTTGCCCAGTACGCCGACGACGGCGGATGGGATTCGCTGTGGGTGTACGACCACTTCCACACGGTGCCGGTGCCGTCATCGGAAGCTACCCACGAGGCGTGGAGCCTGATGGCGGCGTATGCGGCGTCGACGTCGCGGATCAAGCTCGGTCAGATGTGTACGGCAATGAGCTACCGCAACCCCGTCTACCTGGCGAAGGTGGCGGCCACCGTCGATATCATCTCCGGCGGGCGTGCGCAGATGGGCATCGGTGGCGGCTGGTACGAACACGAATGGCGCGCTTACGGTTACGGGTTCCCGTCGGCAGGCGTGCGGCTGGGCCGCCTGGACGAGGGCGTTCAGATCATGCGTGACGCGTGGCGCGACAGTGTGGTCACCTTCGACGGCAAGCACTATCAGGTCGACGGCGCGATCGTGCAGCCGAAGCCCTTGCAGGACGGCGGTATTCCTCTCTGGGTCGCCGGCGGAGGCGAGCAGAAGACCCTGCGCATCGCGGCGAAGTACGCGAACTACACGAACTACTCACCGCAGCTCGACGAGTTCGAGCGGAAGTCCGAGATTCTCGCCCAACACTGTCGCGAGGTCGGCACCGACTACGACGCGATCGTCCGGTCAGTGAATTTGACTGCGGTCCTCGGTGATTCAGAAGCCGACGTCAAGGCACGTCTGGGCAGAATCCGCGACCGAATGGTCCCCTTCGTCGGGGAGCAGGGCGCCGACGCGATGACGTCCGCAGCGTCGAACGACGCCGCGACGGGCACCCCGGACAAAGTCATCGAGAGCTTGCGGGCTTTGCGCGATCTCGGTTGCGAATACACGATCCTGTACTTCCCCGAGGCGGCTTACGACCGCTCCGGGATTGAACTGTTCGAAAAAGAAGTGATACCCGCGCTGGCTTGACTGCGGTGCCGTGTGGCCACTCGGCCAGCGCGACCAGGTATCTAGATGGCAGGGCCCAGCAGGTCGTCGGCATCCTTGATTACGTAGCCGTAACCCTGCTCTGCCAGGAAGCGTTGGCGGTGCGCGGCGTACTCGGCGTCCAGCGTGTCGCGGGCAACTACTGAATAGAAGAACGCCCCGCCGCCGTCGGCCTTTGGCCGCAGGAGTCTGCCGAGCCGCTGCGCCTCTTCCTGGCGGGAGCCGAACGTCCCTGAAACCTGCACTGCCACCGATGCTTCGGGCAGATCGATGGAGAAATTCGCCACCTTTGACACCACCAACGTCGATACCTCGCCGCGCCGGAACGCGTCGTACAGAGCCTCGCGTTCTGCCGTCTTCGTCGATCCCTGGATCACCGGCGCGCCGAGTTCCTCACCCAGCTCGTCCAACTGGTCGAGGTAAGCGCCGATGACCAGCCGCTGGTCACTCGGGTGCTTGTCGAGAATCGACTTGACCACCGCGATCTTCGAATGCGCGGTGGAGCAGAGCTTGTAGCGTTCCTCGGGTTCGGAAGTGGCGTAGATCATCCGCTCGTTGTCGGTGAGCGTCACCCGTACCTCGATGCACTCCGCGGGTGCGATCCAACCCTGTGCCTCGATGTCTTTCCACGGCGCGTCGTAACGCTTCGGGCCGATCAGCGAGAACACGTCGCCTTCCCGGCCGTCCTCGCGGATCAGGGTCGCGGTCAGGCCCAGACGGCGGCGGGATTGCAGATCGGCGGTCATCCGGAAGACCGGAGCGGGAAGCAGGTGCACCTCGTCGTAAATGATCAGCCCCCAGTCGCGGCTGTCGAACAACTCGAGATGCCGGTACTCGCCCTTGGAACGCCGTGTCATCACCTGGTAGGTGGCGATGGTGACGGGCCGGATCTCCTTGCGCTCGCCGGAGTACTCACCGATCTCGCCCTCGGTCAACGACGTTCGCGCCATCAGCTCGCGTTTCCACTGTCTGCCAGCGACCGTGTTCGTGACGAGGATCAGCGTGGTGGCGCCGGCCTTCGCCATCGCGGCCGCACCCACAATCGTCTTACCCGCACCACACGGCAGTACGACCACGCCGGACCCGCCGGCCCAGAACGAATCGGCGGCCATCTCCTGGTAGTCGCGCAGATGCCAATTGTCCTGGCGCAGGCTGATGGGGTGGGCCTCGCCGTCCACGTAGCCGGCGAGATCTTCGGCCGGCCAACCGATTTTCAGCAGGATCTGCTTGATAGGACCGCGCTCGCTGGGGTGCACGAGCACGGTGTCGTCGTCGATCCGGTCGCCGAGCATTGGCGCGATCTTCTTGTGGCGCATCACCTCTTCGAGCACCGCGCGGTCGAGGCTGACCAGCACGAGCCCATGGACTGGAGATTTCACCAGTTGCAGCCGGCCGTAGCGGGCCATGGTGTCGACGACGTCGACCAGAAGCGCCTGAGGCACCGCGTACCGGGAAAAGGTGACCAGCGCGTCGACCACCTGTTCGGCATCGTGGCCGGCGGCCCGCGCGTTCCACAACGCCAACGGGGTGATGCGATAGGTGTGGATGTGCTCCGGCGCCCGTTCCAGCTCGGCGAACGGTGCGATCGCGGCCCGCGCCTCGTTCGCGAGCTCGTGGTCGACTTCGAGTAGGACAGTCTTATCCGACTGCACGATCAGGGGGCCGTCGGTCATCCCACCAATAGTATTTGAGAGTCCCGTCAAGCCTCGTCGGCGGACACCACGGACGTGACGCGGTGCACGAGGAAGTCCCGGACGCGTCCCGAGGCCGAGTCGAAGGCCACCAGTTGCCCACCACGCACGCTGATCGGTGACACCACCCGTTGCGTGGCCACCCCAGCCGGGTCGACGTACCCCATGACCACCGACGATTGGTCGCGCGCAGCCTGCTGTAAGAGCAACACCGCGGTGTTTGCGTCGACGCGCATGGCTGGCGGTGTGGTGGCGACCATGCGCAGCGTCCCGACAATCGCGCGGAGCGTCTGGGCTGTCAGCGGCGTCGCGCCGCGATACGACCTGCGCTGCGACGCATCGGTCACCCGGGCGCCCCTGGGCCGCAGATCGACGATCGCGCCGGTCGCGTCCTCGGCCGCTGGGGCGAAACCGGAGTCGCGCAGGGCGACCAGCGCGTCGGCAATCGGAGCCTGCGAGACCGCGACCGTCGGCGCCAGCTGGCGCAATTGCAGGGTCTCGGCCAGCGGGCTGGCCATCACCTGGGCGAGCAGCGCCGTGTCGTCACATCGGACGAACGACGCGGCTAGCCCAACCCGCAGCTGGCCGTGACGCCGGGCAACATCATCGATCAGGTAGCTAAGGCCCTGCGGCACAGGCGTTTTTGAATGTTTCTTGAAGAACTCATGCAATGCGTCTGCGGTGCGGCCGATGTCAAGGGCACGCCTGATGGACGACTCGCTGATCCGGTACACCATCGCCGCGCCTGCCGATTCGACGACGGCGACTTCGCCAAGTCGGTCGGACAGGTCCCGGTCGAGTGGTCCCGGCACGACCACCGTCAGGTCCGCCTGCACAAGGAAGTGGTCGATCGCGTCGGGCAGGATCTTGTTCATCGCGGCGATGACGTCGGCGTCGGCGGCGCCGGCGACCAGTGCCCGCGCCGGAGAGCTCAGCGCGCCGCGTCCCACCAGGCCGAGCGCGGTCGCTTCGGCAAGCAGGTCGGCCACCGGACCGGGTTGCAATCGCAACGCCCAGCGGGGGCGTCGCCACAACAACAGCCGCGACAACTCGGCGGCGCTCATCCCGGCACCGGCCGGTAAATCGTCCAGCGCCCTTAGCAATAGGCGGCGATCCAAGGGCGCCGCGGTGGAGAACAACCCCGCCGACAGTGCGGCGATCGGCTTGTTGTCCGGTCCCCGCCGCCCGACAAGCCCGGGTCGTGACGCCAGCTCCAGCCACGTGCCGGCCAGTAGATGCCAGCGGTCAGCGGCAGGCGCTTCGCCGTACCGGTCGGCTTGCACCGTCGGTGCCCAGAACGGGCCATCGCCGTCGAGCGGTTCGGGGCGCGGGCTGCCCGCCGCGATCAGGCCCGCCGCCGCCGTCACTTCGAGAATGAGGGCTAGCCGGGTTTCGTCAATTCCGGTCACTTTGGTGAGCCGTTTGACTTCACGGACCCCGAGCCCACCGGTCCGCAGTTCGGGAACCGGTGTGCTGCTGAGAGTTTCGAGTATCAGCTCCGTTTCGCGGAGCAAGTCGATGACAGCGCCTGCGGCTGCGGCGTCGACCTCGGCGACCTTTGTGGTGAACGTGACGCCCGCCGGTTCGACGAGGCTGACCGGACCCGGCTCCTCCCCGCGCAACACCTGTCCGACACCCCGGGGCAAAATCACCGTCTCGCCATCGACCTGGCGCAGAAGTCCCGCGGACAGTAGTCGTTGCACCGGCCGCTCGGCGGGCGTGCCGGCGGCGGCGTCGCGGGTGCGACCGACCGGTGAGCCCGAGAGCAGTCGGTTGAGGATCTCGCGCTGCGCCTCATCGAGCGCGTCCAGCCGTTCGGTGATCTCCGCGGCGGGCGGACTCTCCTCGAGCGTGGCCTGCCCCGCCTGCCACGGAAGTGCCGCAGTGGCCTCACCGGCAACTCGCAGGGCCTCGGCGCCCCATACGAGCACCCTTTCCTGCAGCCGGTCCAATGCCGCCGCGAGCGCTTCCTCGGGTACCCGGTCGCCGATCAGCGCAGCCAGCTTCGACGGTGAAACGGGTGCGGTGTCGGCCTGCAGGACGAGCAGAGCGTCGAGCACACCGAGCGTCAGGTAGTCGAGGTCGTCGCTGGCAGCCTTCACCGACTGCCGAGCCTGGGCTCTGGCCGCGAGCGCGGCGAAACTGCCGGGCGGCGGTTGGGTGAGATCGGGCCGCAGTTCCAGTAGCCGGACCAGCCGGTCGTCGGGCAGGTCGACCAGCCAGGCACCCAGCGGAACGCGCGGGGCGTTGTCTTTCATTGTTGACCAGCGTAAAGCAGCCGACAGTAGTCGCGGCGCGGCGCTGCACCTGTCAGAATGTCCGCGTGGCAGACAACAAACCGCAGAAGGTCCGGTACGTCGACAACGGGTGGCCCCAGGGCGAGGATGCCGTGAGCGAACTCGCCGCCGACCGAACCGGCGCGTTGTCGCCGTTCGGCGACGTCACCTTTCCGATCTCCCCTGACGAACTGCCGTATACGCATCCGGTCACGGTCGTCAACAAATAGTCGTGTCACCTGACGCCGGCCGACTCTCGCACCTGGACGAGCACGGCGCGGCCCACATGGTGGACGTCACCGCGAAGGCGGTGACCAAGCGGACGGCAGTGGCGGCCGGCGTCCTCGTGACGACACCGGACGTGGTGGCGCTCATCTCAGCGGGTGGTCTGCCGAAGGGTGACGCGCTTGCCACCGCCCGGATCGCAGGCATTCAGGCGGCCAAACGGACAAGTGAACTCGTCCCGCTGTGCCATCAGCTCGCGCTCACCGGCGTCGACGTCGACTTCGCGGTCGGCGCATCGGAGGTCGAGATCGCCGCGACAGTCCACAGCACGGATCGCACGGGCGTCGAGATGGAAGCCCTGACCGCGGTGAGCGTGGCCGCGCTGACGCTGTACGACATGATCAAGGCCGTGGATAGGGCCGCCCGCATCGACAATGTCCGCGTTCTGCACAAGGAGGGCGGGCGGACCGGGAGCTGGACGCGGTGACGACGATCCGCTCTGGCCGGGTCGTGATCGCATCGACGCGCGCGGCCGCGGGCATCTACGACGACCGCTGTGGCCCGATCATCGTGGACTGGCTGAGGCAGCAGGGCTTCGACGCCCCGCCACCGGTTGTCGTTGCCGACGGCGTCGCGGTCACCAGGGCGTTGCGCGCGGCGGTCGCCGAGAGCCCTGACGTAGTGATCACATCTGGCGGCACCGGTATCTCGCCGACGGACGCCACCCCGGAAGCGACGGCAGGTGTGCTCGACTACCAGGTTCCCGGGCTGGCGGACGCGATCCGTCGCTCAGGGCTGCCGAAGGTGCCCACGTCGGTGTTGTCGCGAGGAGTCTGCGGCGTCGCGGGCCGCACGCTGGTGATCAATCTGCCCGGCTCGCCCGGCGGTGTCAGGGACGGGTTAGGGGTGCTGGAAGACGTGCTCGAGCACGCCGTCGATCAGATCCGCGGCAAGGACCACTGATGGCGTCGGTGCTGCGCGCGGAGGTCACCGACGAGCCCGTCGACCTGAGCGAGCTCGAGGCGCTGGTCGCGCAGGATGGGGCCGGCGCTGTTGTCGGCTTCGCCGGTGTGGTCCGTAACCACGATGGCGGTCGCTCGGTGGTCCGCCTTGAATACTCCGCCCACCCCGGTGCTCAGGACACGCTCGCTGAAGTGCTTTCCGAGTTCGCCCGCACCGCTGGCGGTGTGCGGGCGATCGCCGCCAGCCACCGTGTGGGGACGTTGGCCATCGGCGATGCGGCACTGGTAGCCGCGGTCGCCGCCGATCACCGGGGTGAGGCGTTCGAAACGTGCGCGCGACTGGTGGACGCGATCAAGGAGCGACTGCCGGTGTGGAAGCACCAGGTGTTCGCCGATGGATCCGACGAATGGGTGGGATCAGCCTGAGCCGACCGGTCAGGCGAGCGGTCCCGTTCCCTGCGCGACCTTGGCGAGCCCGGCCAACGCGTCGTTCATGTTGACGTCCTGGCTGTTGACGGCGCCCAGCAGGTCCGTCAGATACGGGGCCTGCGTGGGCAGGCCGCTCAGGTCGGAGGGCAGGCCGGCGGCCAGGCCCGGCATACCGGGAACCGTGCCGTCGGTCATCGCCTGATTCGCTGCGTCGAACAGCGGTTGCGGGACGTCGGGCAACGACGGACCTTGGGTGTCCTCGGGAGCCGGCGCAAGCGGGACCTCGAGGGAGGTCTGCGTGATCTGAGCCGCCTCGGGCGCCTCGGGGACAGGGGCGTCCGCGACGATTTCGTCGACGGGGGCCGGGGCCTCGGGGGCGGGAGCCTGCACCGGCGCTGACGTATCGATGACGACGGCGTCTTCGGGTGGTGCCGGCGGGGCCTCCGGCGGCGGGGCGTCTTCGGGGGCTGGCGCGAGCGGGACGTCGAGCTGGTCCGCAGGCGGCGGGGCGTCAGCATTCACGTCCGGGGCGTCCACCGGCTGGGTGTCCGCGGCCTGCGTCTTCGGCGCCGTGCGCGGAGTCGAGCCCGACAGTCCGGTGCCGCAGACCGGCCACGCGCCGCGGCCCTGACGGGAGAGCACGCGCTCAGCGACCACGATCTGCTGCTCCCGGGTCGCCATGTGGGCAGAGGGAGCGAACTCGCCACCGCCGTTAGCCGTCCAGGTGCCAGGGGAGAACTGCAGCCCGCCCTGGTAGCCGTTTCCGGTGTTGATCGCCCAGTTGTTGCCCGATTCACACCGGGCGACGTGGTCCCATTCGCCCTCGGTCGCGGCCGCTGCCTGAGCGCTCAAGGCCAGGCCAGTTCCGCCGATGACTGCACCCGTGAAGGCGATATTGGCGACGTTGATACCAGGTTGGGTTGGCTTACGATGCCGTCCACTCATGCGCTGAATATGTCCTCTCTGCACGCGCCTGCGAGGTCAGCTGTCGGGTTCGGGCAAGAGAGGTCGCCCGGCCGAAGTCAACGAGCAACTCCGGCTTCACCCCAAGGAGCCGCAAAGCTCCAAGTCCGATATCGGTGGACCGGGTGGGTCCCCCGCCTCCATCCACTGGGTTGGTCGTTGTCTTGGGTGTCGTTGTCTTCCCTCATGGATGGAGCTCGGCGCGAAAGGGAAAACGGGCCAACCACATCCGGGGCGGGCTGGCTTGGGCAAGACCGTATCCCGTCGAGTCGTTTCCGTCACCTTTTGCACATGGCGGCGTTTCGGGCCCGAGTGAAACGGTAAAACCCCAAGAGGGAACGACGTTCCCGCAGGTCGGTCTGGGCGGATTAGGCCAGTGGTGCGTCGCGTGACCAAACCGTTATGTGACGCATCTCACCCTTATCCGCCGGCGAACGGCGGAAGGACGTCGATGGTCTGCCCGGATTGCAGGGGCACGGCCGGTTCACGCACCGCCACTCCGTCGCGCAGATACGAGCACCTGACCAGCACCGCCGCCAAGCGGGGATTACTGTCGCCGAGCTGATTGGCCAGGTCAGCAACGGTTGACCCGGGCTGCACCGCAACCGTTTCAACTTCCGAGTTCGCCGCGGCCCGCGCTGCGCCGAAGTACCGCACGGTGACGGAAAGCTGCCTCAGCGCAGGGGTCATCGTTAACCGCCGATGGCGCTCATCGGCCGGGCGGGCTGCACGAAACTGGCGTCGTTGATGCCGTGCCCGGCGGCCTTGGTCCACATCGCGGCGCGCCACGCGGCTTCGATTGCCGCGTCATCTGCTCCCGAGCGCAGCAGACCGCGGAGATCGGTCTCCTCCGTGGCGAACAGACAGTTGCGTACCTGTCCGTCGGCGGTCAACCGAGTGCGGTCACACGCCGCGCAGAATGCATGAGACACCGACGCGATCACGCCGACGGTCGCGGGCCCCCCGTCGACCTGCCACAACTGCGCAGGCGCCGAGCCGCGCGGTGCCGGGTCGGGAGTCAACGTGAACTCGCTGCGCAACGCGGCCAGGATGTCGTCGCCGGTCAGGGCCTCGGCCCGATTCCACGTGTGGCCGGCATCCAGCGGCATCTGCTCGATGATCCGCAGCTGGTATCCGTTCTCGAGACTGAACCGCAGCAGCGCGACCGCGTCGTCGCGGCCCGTCACCGGGTCGAGGACGGCATTGATCTTGATCGGGTCGAGGCCGGCGGCCGCGGCTGCCCGGAGCCCGGCGAGGACGTCGGGGAGGCGGTCCCGGCGGGTGGTGGCGGCGAATCGGGCCGCGTCGACGGTGTCCAGCGAGATGTTGATCCTGTCCAGTCCCGCCGAGGCGAGCCGGTCGGCGCGACGGGTCAGTCCGATTCCGTTCGTCGTCAGGGCGATGTCCGGGCGGGGATCCAGCCGTGCCGTCTCGGCGACGACCTGTTCCAGGTTCTTCGACAGCAGGGGCTCACCGCCGGTGAACCGCACGCTTGTGATGCCCAGCCTCGTCACTGCCAGCCGCAGGAGGCGAGCGAGCTCCTCGGCCCCCAGCAGGCTCTCGGTGGGCAACCAGTCCAGGCCGTCGGCAGGCATGCAATACGTGCACCGCAGATTGCAGCGATCCGTCAGCGACACCCGCAAGTCGGTGGCGATGCGTCCGAAGCCGTCGACAAGCGGTCCATTGGCGGGCGCGCCGGGCGCATCGGTTGCTTCGCCGCGACGCAGGACGGAGGGCAAGCCCAGCGAGGTTAACGTCATACCCACGCCTGCGATTCAGGCACCGGCACGATCTCCTTGCCCAACGGGAACAGTGAGATGGGGATCAGCTTCAGATTTGCCAGGGCGAGCGGGATCCCGATGATCGTGATCGCCTGCAGGAACGCGGTGATGACGTGTCCGATCGCCAGCCAGATGCCGCACAGGACCACCCACAGAATGTTGCCGAGCAGTGCGCCGGAGTTCTGTCCCGGTTTCTCCACCACTGTTCGTCCGAACGGCCATAGTGCAAACGACGCGATTCGGAGCGCGGCTATTCCGAACGGGATCGTGATGACGAGGAAGAAGAGCAGGAAGCAGACAACCGCCGCCAGCAGGTAGCCCAGCGCCAGCCAGAGGCCGCCGAAGACCAACCAGATGATGTTCAGAATCAAGCGCATTATTCCTCCAGCGGTCTCTTCAGCCTAGCCGAGTTAAACAGGCTGCTCCGGACGAGAGGACCCGAGTAAGATCACGGCATCGCGTCCTGCGCAGCGGGGCGCGTTCTTTGCGACCGACCGTCTAGACGAGCAGGTGAGACAAGTGCCGACCGGCAAGGTGAAGTGGTACGACGCCGAAAAGGGCTTTGGCTTCCTGTCCCAAGAAGACGGCGAGGACGTGTATGTCCGTTCATCAGCACTGCCCGCCGGGGTCGAGGGGCTCAAGGCCGGCCAGAAGGTGGAGTTCGGTGTCGCATCCGGCCGGCGCGGGCCACAGGCGCTCAGCCTCAAGCTGATCGACCCGCCGCCGTCGCTGGTGCGCACGCGACGCGAACAACCGGGCCCGGCTGAGCACAAGCACACCCCCGACGAGTTGCACGGGATGGTCGAGGACATGATCACTCTGCTCGAAGGGGCGGTGCAGCCTGACTTGCGCAAGGGCAAGTACCCAGATCGTAAGACCGCGCGCCGGGTCTCCGACGTCGTCAAGGCAGTCGCCCGCGAGCTCGACGCCTGAGTCCGCTTCTCATCGGGAATGCTGAAGGCATGGCTGCTTATGTCGCCACCAGCGGCGAGTTCGAACGCGACACCAACTACATCACCACCCGGATCACGGCTGACGGGCGCGACGGCTATCCGGTAGAACCTGGCCGGTATCGGCTGATCGTTGCGCGGGCATGCCCTTGGGCCAACAGGGCCATCATCGTACGACGGCTGCTGGGTTTGGAATCGGTTGTGTCCATTGGCTTTTGCGGGCCCACGCACGACGAGCGCAGCTGGACGTTCGATCTGGATCCGGGTGGCGTCGATCCCGTACTCAAAATCCCTCGGCTTCAGGACGCGTACTTTGCCCGCGATCCCGAGTACGCCAAGGGCATCACGGTGCCGGCGATCGTCGACGTGCCGACCGGCAAGGTCGTCACCAACGACTTCGCGCAGATAACGCTTGACCTGTCGACCGAATGGACTCAGCACCACCGCGACGGCGCGCCGCATCTCTACCCCGAACCGCTGCGTGCCGAGATCGACGAGGTCGCGCAGCGGATCTACACCGAGATCAACAATGGGGTGTACCGCTGCGGCTTCGCCGGATCGCAGGACTCCTATGATAAGGCTTACGACAGGCTGTTCACCGCGTTGGACTGGGTTTCCGAAAGGCTAAGCAACCAGCGGTATCTCGTGGGCGACACGATCACCGAGGCGGATGTGCGGCTGTTCACCACGCTGGCCAGATTCGACCCGGTGTACCACGGCCATTTCAAATGCAACCGGCAGAAGCTCGCCGAGATGCCGGTGTTATGGGCGTACGCGCGCGACCTGTTTCAGACCCCCGGCTTTGGCGACACCACCGACTTCGTCCAGATCAAGCAGCACTACTACATCGTGCACAAGGACATCAATCCCACCCAGATCGTGCCGAAGGGTCCTGATCTCGCGAACTGGCTGACACCGCACCGTCGAGAATCTCTGGGCGGCAGGCCCTTTGGCGAGGGAACCGCACCTGGGCCGACCGCCGAAGCCGAACGCGTGCCGGCTGATCACTCGCCCTTGGGTTGAGGCCACACCATGACCATCGACCAGACGGCGTGCGCGATGTACCACTCCTCGCCGGTCGGCGTCCTTGCTCGGGTGAACAGGTGCACTTCGATCCGCTCCAGCCGACCCCCGTGTGGTCCGACGGTCGCCAAGGTCGAGGCGGACGTGCCCGGACGCATCTTCGTCTCGTCGTTGTCGTCGGGATTGTCGTAGAGGCGCAGCAGGCCCCACAGGCCACGGCTGATCTGAGCAGGCACCGAGAGTTGTACCGGGTAGTTGTCGGTGACGTGAAGTTCGCCGACTGCGTGCGGGCTCTCGCAGTTGTTGAGATCGAGCACAGGACAGTAGGTGAACGGACCGGTCGTGGTCAGTTGGCCGTTCGAGTACGCGCTGATCTGCGGGCGCTGCGGCGGGCGGTTGTGCATCAACAGCCAAATACCTGTGCCAACGACGGCGCACATCAGCGCAACGACCGTCGCCAACACGGTGACGACTCGCGCCACTACTGCGCCACCATGGCCCCGTTTGGATCCATGCCCTCCTGCTCGGCGACCACAGGTCGGTTGCCACCGAAGCCGGGAATCAACGAGTCGCCGCGATAGCTGACGATGGTTTGGGCCAGGCCCAGGATCAAGAACGACGAGATCGCGGTGAAGCCGACGCGAAGATCGGTGTACACCAACACGCCCGTCGCCCCACCCGCGACCCAGGCCAGCTGCAGCAGCGACTCGGATCGACCGAACGCCGACGCCCGCGACTCTTCGGGGAGATCGTCCTGCAGGGATGCGTCCAGTGATGCCTTCGCGATCGCCGCGGCGGCAGATGTGATCAGTGCCGCGATCGCCATCATGGGCAGATCGCCGAAGAATGCGGCCACCAGTGCGGCCACGGTCACAAAGACCGCGCAGCGCACCACCAGAAGTGACGGCCGGCCCAGTTTCAGCCGGGCGGCGGCTGCGTTTCCACCGAAGTTGCCGATCGCGGCGGCCGCGCCGATCAGCCCGAGCACCGCAATGGTGCGCCAGGCTTCGTCGGGGCTGCTGTTGGCCTTTGCGACGAAGGCCGGATACAGGAACAGGAACCCGACCATGATCTTGATCGTCACGTTGCCCCACAGTGACGTGATGATGTTGCGGCCCAGGGGTTGTCGCGGCCTGTCGGGATGCCTGAGGTGAAACCGGTTGTCGCTGAGATTGTCTCGACGCAGGGGTCCGCTGCCGCCGTGATAGGAGAGGGTTGCCGGTACCTCACCGGCGGTGACCTCGACCCAACGCGGAATCTTCATGGACAGGTACGCCCCCGCGACGCCCACGGCGACGACGACGAACAATGCGCCCGGTACCCCGGCCAACTTGGTCAGTGCCAATTCGAAACCCGCGGCGATGCCACCGCCGATGATGGTGCCGCCGAGCAAGCCGAACACGGTCAGCCGCGAATTCACCCGGACGAGGTCGATGGATGGCGGCATCACCCGCGGAGTCACGGCGCTGCGCAGCACCGAAAACGACTTGGAGAACACCATCATCAGCAGCGCGCACGGGTACAGCACCCACGACGGGTAGCTACCGGTTGCTCCGTCGTAGTTGGCGATCAACAACACGGCCAGCGCCGCCCGCAGCCCGAAGGACATGGCCAGCGCCATCCGTCTGCCGTGTTGGAGACGGTCCAGCGCCGGGCCGATCAACGGTGCGATGACCGCGAAGGGTGCGATCGTGATCAGCAGGTACAGCGCCACCTTGCTTTTACTTTCACCACTGGCTGCCGCGAAGAACAAGGTGTTGGCAAGCGCGACGGCCATCGCAGCGTCGACGGCGAAGTTCGCCATCACCGGGTAGGTCAACGCGGTGAGACCCGATTTGTCGGCACCGTCGGCGGTGGCCGCGCGGTGGAACAGGCCGTACATCCGCACGCCCATCTCCCGGCTGCGCATCGCGGCCGCGCGGGTCACGGTCACACGCTCAGCGGTGGGTCGGCTGGAATTGGGTGGGGGTGTGCGCGACGCCTGCGGTTCGTCGAGCGGCGGCAGGTACCGGTTCGCACTCGGCACCGCGGATCGGCGAGAGGTGCCGCGGCTGCTTGCGTCGGTCGGGTAGTTGGCCATGCCGGGATGCTCATCGTCGCTGTCCGGCGCAGGCTGCGGCGGGTAGTACCGGCGATCTGATTCCGGATCGCCGCCCGGATGGTCACGCCGTGAGCCGCTCACGCGTCCGATTCTCCACTATCGACGGTCGCTGGGCGGCGTAGCTGGCCGGTGTGGCTAGCGTTGCGTCGGTGCGGCACTATGGGAATGCAATGGACGGATTGTTTGTGGCGACGGACGCTGTCGAAGCACCGGCAGCGGGGCTCGACGTCGTACTGGGCGGTGCGGTGCAGCAAGCGCGCGCCGCGATCGTCGAGTACAGCGGTGACACCGTCGGCGAGTACATCGGCGTGACGTTCGAGGACAGCACGTCCGCGACACATCGGTTCCTCGCGAATCTGCCCGGCTACCACGGATGGCAGTGGGCGGTTGTGCTGGCAGCGCACCCCGGTGCAGGCCACGCCACGATCAGCGAAGTCGTCCTGGTGCCTGGCCCCACCGCGCTGCTGCCGCCGCGGTGGGTGCCGTGGGAGGAGCGGGTCCGTCCGGGTGATCTCGGTCCGGGCGACCTACTCGCACCGCAGCAGGACGATCACAGGCTGGTACCGGGTTACACCGCCACCGGGGATCCGGAGATCGATGACGTTGCTCTGGAACTCGGGCTCGGCCGTCGCCAGGTGCTCAGTGAACTCGGTCGTGCCGAGGCCGCGCAGCGCTGGCACGACGGCGAGTTCGGTCCGCAGTCCGCAATGGCCCGGTCGGTTCGGCGTGCATGCCGCGACTGTGCGTTCTACCTGCCGCTCGCCGGGGTGCTCGGCAGGATGTTCGGGGTGTGCGGCAATGAACTGTCCGCAGACGGCCACGTCGTCGACTCCGGGTACGGCTGCGGAGCGCACTCCGACACCCCGACGCCGCCAGGCGGTGATTCGACGCGCTTCGATCCGTACGACGACGGAGTGCTCGATCTGGTGGAAGTGGTTCAGCCCTAACGCGTTTCGGCCGCTGCCTTCAGGCGGGCCAGCGATGTGTTCATACCGTCGATCAGCTCGCGTTCGAAGTTGGGCACGCCGCCGAACAGCTTGTCGACTGTCAGGTTGGACAGCGGTTTCACGCCGTTTTCGGCGTGGCGCGATTCGGTCACCCGTGTACCGGTGACCGTGGGCTCCAGTTCGTAACTCCAGATCGTGTTGTTGGTGTTGACCCGGAAAGCGAACTTCCGTTGCGGCACCATCTCGGTGATGGTGCTGGTGGTTGTCCAGTAGAGCCGGTTACGCCGGTTCAAGTTGATGGTTCGCGTGCCCTGACGCACCCGCCCTAGCGGTCTCATCATCCGGCACTGCGGGCTCCACTCGGGCATGCGTCGCAGATCGGTGATCAGCTGCCACACTTTTTCGACAGGCGCGTCGATCTCGACGTGGGTTTGCAAGAGCGGCTCGGCCATTCGAATCTCCTAGGGTCAGCGCAGACCGGTCTGGGCACCGCGTGATCCGCGGCGCGAGGCGTGCCGTTGCCACAGGAACACCGACGTGCCGAATGCGGTGAGGCCGAGGCCCGCTACCGCGATCGGACGCCAGGATTCCAGGGCCGGGACCATGAACGACAAGACAACGGCCACCAGCCACCCGAGAGCGATGACGGCGATCACCGGTCGCGGATCGGTCAGCGCGTCGGGCAGGGCAGGTGGCTGCGGCTTGTCGTCCGGTTCCGTTGCCATCGGCATCAACGTAGTCCACAGGCGGTGTCGTAATGTTCGCCCGTGGCTCGAGTCGTTGACGTCGTCGATCCCGGCGACTCGCGTCTCGACGATTTCCGCGACCTCAACAGCATCGACAGGCGTCCTGACCTGCCGAGCGGCAAGGGCCTGGTGATCGGGGAGGGCGTGCTGGTAGTGCAGCGCATGCTCGGGTCACGCGTCAGGCCTTTCGCGCTGATGGGCAACGACAGAAGGCTCGCGGAGTTGGACACGGATCTCACCGATACCGACATTCCGTACTACCGCGTCACCCCCGACTTGATGGCATCCGTAGTCGGGTTTCACCTCAATCGAGGTGTGCTGGGCGTGGCGCGCCGGCCGCCTGCGACCGCGGTGCGCGACGTGATCGACGGGGCTCGCACAGTGGCGGTGCTCGAAGGTGTCAACGACCACGAGAACATCGGCTCGATCTTCCGTAACGCCGCCGGCCTCGGTGTGGACGCGGTCGTGTTCGGTGCCGGGTGTGCCGATCCGCTGTACCGGCGGGCGGTGCGAGTCTCGATGGGTCATGCGCTGCTTGTGCCGTATGCACAGGCCGAGTCCTGGCCGGGGGATCTCAAACTGTTGCGTGACAATGGCTTTCGTCTGCTGGCCATGACTCCCGACGGCGACGCCGCGACACTCGCCGACGCGATGGAGTCAGTACGTGACGAGAAGGTCGCGATTCTCGTCGGGGCCGAGGGGCCCGGCCTGACCGAGCACGTCATGCGCGTCTGCGACGTGAGGGTGCGGATCGCGATGTCGCGGGGCACCGACTCCTTGAACGTCGCCACCGCGGCGGCGTTGACGTTCTATGAACGGGCTAAGGTCTACACCCGATGAGCGCTTGCGCGAAGGGACTCGACACGTGACCGAGGACACCGGAGACGAGCAGACGCCGTGGGGGACGGGTCTGGTTGTCGCCGGCTTCGTCGCGGTGGTCGTCGCGCTGGCGATCGTGGTGCTGAGTCTTGGTGTGGCGCGCGTACATCCACTGCTGGCAGTCGGGCTCAACCTCGTCGCGGTCGGCGGCCTCGCGCCGACGCTGTGGGGCTGGCGGGCAATTCCGGTACTGCGCTGGTTCGTGCTCGGCGGGGGCTTCGGCGTCGCCGCAGGGTGGATCGCGTTGCTGTGTATCGGGGTGTGACTCCGTACGTGAAGGTCTAGTGACGTCCGCCTGAGCGGACATCCAGCAGCACGTCTTCCCACGCAGGCACAGCCGGCCTGCGGCGACGGCCCTTGGGCGGGTTCGTTGGCTCCTCCGCCGGCGCCTTCTCGTGGGGTGCGTCATCGAAATCGAGTTGTGGCAGCTGTGGCACCGGTGCCACGGTGCGCAGCGGAGGACGCTCGAAGCTCGGGTCGATCAGTTCGCTTGCGGCGTCGTCCAGCGCGGTAGCCGTCCCGCCGTGCGCACCGGGAGTGAAGCGGAAGTGCGCGACATTCTCGGACAGGCCGACTTGCCAGGTCAGCTGGACCGTCCATCGTCCGTCGGCGTTCTTCCACGCGTCCCATGCGGCGGTTTCGTGGTCCAAGCCGCGGCCGACAAGTGCGACAGCTACAGCTTCGAGCAGCGTCGCGACCGCGGGCCCGTCGGCCAAGACGGG
>JAVHWG010000583.1:0-9023 GCA_032159965.1 Mycobacterium sp. | reverse complement strand
GCCAGGGCTCCAACTCGCCCCGGTCAGCTCCAGCCGGGTTCTTAGGGTCGCGTCGAGGCATGTTCTCCGCCAGCCACTTTCGCGCTCTGGCTGCGAACTCTTCGACCGATTCGGTGGCGGTCGGTGCCGTCGTCGTCTCGGTCATGACGCGGACTCCAGTTCCTTGGTCAGCGCGTAGACCCGCAGGTTGTGATCCTCGGGCGTCCCGAGCATCGAGCGATTCAGCGTGGCGCGGCGCAGGAACAGGTGCAGGTCGTGTTCCCAGGTCACCCCGATTCCGCCGTGCAGCTGGACGCAGTCCTGAATCATCGCCGGGGCGCGCTCGCCCACATAGGATTTCGCGACGCTGACCGCCAGGTCGGCACCGGCGGAGCGGCTACCCACCTCGGCAACGGCTGCGCCAGTCGTGGCGCGGCACGCCTCCAGATACATCTTCAGGTCGGCGAACCGATGTTTGAGCGCCTGGTAGGACGCAAGTGGCCTGCCGAACGAGTGCCGGTCGAATGCCCACTGGATCGTGAAGTCCACCACGGTTTCCAGGATGCCGACGACTTCCGCGCATTGCAGGACCATCGCAATGTGGGCCTGCCGCTCGACCAAGGCGCGTGTTTGTGCCACCGTGCCTACAGCCGCCGACGCGGCGATCTCGACGCCTTCGAAAGTCACTCGCGCGTAATGCTTCACCAGGTCGACCGACCTCTGGGTCTCGACGCTCACGCCGGGCGCGTCGGTGGGTACCAGGAACTGGCGGACCCCATCATCGGACTGCGCGACCACCATGACGAGGCCGCTCTCGGCGCCCGCCTCGACGCGATCCTTGACCCCGTCGATGCGGAAGCCGCCTGCCGTCGAGGTGGCTTTGACCGTCGTCTGCAACGGATCCCACGCCTTGCCCGGTTCGTAGACCGCCCACGACGCAATCAATTCGCCGGACACCAGGGCCTCTATCGTCGCCTCGTGTCCGTCGGCGGCCTCGACAAGCCCCGCCAGGACGGTGCTCACCGGGTGCAACGGCCCAGGGGCGACGGTCTTTCCGATCAGCTCGGCGACCACCGCCAGGTCCTTGACACCATTGCCCGAAACACTGCCGCCGCCGAGTTCTTCTGGCACAAGCAGACTCGTCCAGCCCAGTTCGGCTGCGCGCCGCCACCACTGCGGATCGAAAGACGCACCGGCGGCGTGTAACTCGCGCACCCGACTGAGCGGAGTCTCCTTCTCCAGAAATGCCTGCGTGGTCGACCCGAAGAGCAGGACCTCGGGGGAGGCGGCGTCCGTCACGTGGTCAGGCCGGTATGACGAGAGCCGGAACGTCGGGATTGTGGACGATCTCGCTGGGCACCTTGAACAGGTCGATCATGTTGCCGCCCATGACCTTGCGCTGGCCCTCCTCATCGAGACCCTGGAGATCGTCGATCAAGTGAGTCGGCTCAGCCAGACCCTCCGGGTGCGGCCAGTCCGAACCGAAGATGACCCGGTCGATACCGCACAGCCCCGCCATCTGGGTGAAATCGTCTTCCCAGAACGGCGCGACGTAGACGCACCGGCGGAAGGCCTCGATGGGATCCTCCAGAAACGACTGCGGCATCTTGCCGTAAACGTTCTTGAACTGCTTGAACAGATAGGGCACCCAATCCGCACCGTTCTCGATCGACAGGATGCGCAGGTCCGGGTTGCGGGTTAGCGCACCATGGCACACCAGCGCAGCCATCGAGTCTTCGATGGGCCGCTTGCCCATCGCCACCATCCGGAAGGAGGTCGGCGCAAACGGCTTGAACTCGTCGCCGGGCTCCCAGTCGTTGAGGTACTCGGAGTATCCGCTGTCCGAGGCGTGCATGGACACAGGAATGTTGGCCTTGACGCAGGCGTCCCAGAACGGGTCGAACTCCTCCATGCCGAACGACCGGGTGCCCCGCAAGCCGGGCACCGGCGCGGGCCGGACCAGAACGGTCTTGGCGCCGCGCTCCAGGCACCACTCGAGCTCTTCGAGGGCGCGGTCGACGACTCCCAGATTGATCACAGGCGTGGAGAAGATACGGCCCTCGTAGTCGAACTGCCACGTTTCGTACATCCATTCGTTCAACGCGTGAACGATGTCGAGGATCAGGTCGGGGTCGTCTTTGAGCCGCTCCTCGACCAGGCTGGCGAGCGTCGGGAACATCAGGGAGTAGTCGAGGCCAAGGCCGTCCATGACTTCGAGTCGGGCGGCGGGCTCACGGAACGCGGGGATCGCCTTCATGGGCTTGCCCATCACCTCGCGGAAGCTCTTGCCACCGCTGCCGTGGCGGAAGTACTCCTCCTGGGCGCCCGGCTTGGCGACGACCTCGAACGTGGGGTTCGGAATGTAGTCGCTCACCTGGTTGCGCACCATGATCTTGGTGCGGCCGCGGACCTCGATGTAGTCGATGACGTTCTTGCGGTGGTCCGGCAGGAACTTCGTCAGCGCCTCTTTGGGCTCATAGAAGTGGTTGTCCGCGTCGAACACCGGATAGGGAAGCTTGCGTGTCATTTGCGCCTCCTGGAAGTCGCATTGGCGGTGAGTGGTAATGACGTTACCACAGCCCGGACCAGCCAAAACAGGCCCCCCGCGCGGCAACTTCGCCGCAGGTCAGAGGGGGTCGTCCCCCCGCGCGAGCCCGAGAGTGCAGAAGTCGTAAATGTGGTTCGCCCCGACCGGCACGCCGTTCAGCTCGATGCCCAGGACACGAAGTCGCATGGCGCCCAGCACCGTCTGCATGATCAGCGCGCCGGTGGCGTCGACGTCGAGGTCGGCGCGAATGTCCGCGTCCGCGATGCCCCTTTGCAGGATGTCCCGAATGAGCTGGTGCAGCGGCAGCAGCACCCGGGCGTATTCACGCGGCAGCGTCTCGGCCAGATGGTCGTTGTAGTACGTCAGACCGCGATTGATGCTGTCCTGTGTCGTGGTTTCGGCAGGCGCGCAGATCCGGTCGATCAGCACGCGCAGGGCCGGCCCGGCGGGGAGCCCCTCGGTCTCCTCGCGCCACTTCTTGGTCGACTCGGCCATGATCTTGTCGATGAGCGCGAGAAGCAACTCGTCCTTGGTGGAAAAGTGCTGGTAGAAGGACCGCAAAGAGGTCTTGGAGCGTTCCACGACCTCCAGCACGGTGAAGTCGGTGCGTCCGGTCTCACCCAGGATGGCCAGTGCTGACCGCATGAAGCGGGTAGTGCGGGATTCGCCATCGACGGCAGGCTCGGCAGCTCCCGACCGCGCACTCGTCTTCGCCATGAGAATGACGTTACCGCGCCGACGCCGCGGTAGGTACTGTGTTGCACCGACGGCTGACCCACTGAAGGTAGGTGCAATTCACCATGACGACGGATTCGGCGCAGACGGAGTGGACGGTCGAAGGCCTGCTCGAGTTGTTCGATGTACAGCCCGACGGACCCGACCGTTTCACCGCACCCACCGGCCTCGCAGCCCAGGACGAGCGGCAGGTGGTCGAGGGTACGCAGGTGCTGGCGCAGGCGATTGTGGCTGTCGCCAAACGCTTTCCGGAGAAATCGGTTCGCTCGGTGTACGCGGTGTTCAACCGCGCCGTGATGGTCGGAGCACCTGTCGAGCTCGTCATCGACGTCGTTCACGAAGGCCGGTCCACGGCGACCGCCGTCGTCTTCGCGGAGCAGGGCGGCAGGCGCTGCATCACGATGACGGTGTTCACCGACGTACCGTCCGGCGATGTGATCCGCCACCACCTTCCCCGACCCGAGGTGGCTGCGCCCGCGGAGGCGAACATCTCCGAGATGCCGATGTCCGGCCGCCAGCTGCGCCTGGTCGACGTCGTGGACGTCAACAGTCCCGACGAGGTCGGGCCGCCCGAGCTCTACGCGTGGCTGCACTACGACCCGGTCCCCACCCGCGACGACCTGGCGAAGGCGCTGATCGCGTATTTCACCGGCCACCTTGGTATTTCGACGACGATGCGTGCGCACGAGGGCATCGGCACCGCGCAGGCCCACCTGACGGTATCGACCGCGCCGATGACGATATCGGTGAGTTTTCACGAGCCGGTGCGCTGGGACGGCTGGCTGCTCTACACCCACGAAAGCACGCAGGTGGGTGCGGGCATGTCGTACGTCCGCGGCGCGGTGCACACCGAGGCCGGCGAACTCCTCGCGTCGTTCGCTCAGGACGCGATGATCCGCCCGCTGCGCACCAGCGATACGACGATCGGCGAACACTCGCGGCTGTAGTCCGTGCGCGCTCGCTCGCCGTCGTCAGGCCAGCCGGTCCCGCAGCTCGCGCTTGAGCACCTTGCCGTAGCTGTTCTTCGGCAACTCCTCGAGGAACTCATACCGTTTCGGCCGTTTGAACCGGGCGATGCGCTGCATCAGATGCTGGTCGAGTTCGGCAGGGTTGGCGTTGCCGACGACGAACGCGACGACGACCTCGCCCCACTCCTGGTCCGCGGCGCCCACCACTGCGACCTCTGAAACGCCGGGGTGCTCCATCAGCACCTCTTCTACCTCGCGCGGATAGATGTTGCTGCCACCGCTGATGACGACGTCCTTCGATCGGTCGCGCAATGTCAGATAACCCCGCGCGTCGAAGGACCCCATATCGCCGGTGTACAACCAGCCGTCCTTCAGCGTGCTTGCTGTCGCCTCAAAGTTCTTCCAGTAGCCGGACATGACAACATCTCCGCGGCAGACGATTTCGCCGATCGAGTCGACAGCGGCCGCAGATCCGTCGTCGTTGAGCACGGCGACCTCCACGCCCGATCGCGCGTACCCGACCGACCCGAGCACGGCGTCGCCGGCGTCGGTGTGGTCGGCTCGCCGAAGACCGGTGATCGTCATGGGAGCCTCACCCTGGCCGTAGAGCTGCGTGAAGATCGGGCCGAACGCCGCCATCGCCTTCTTCAGGCTCTCGACGTACATCGGACCGCCGCCGTAGACCACTGTCCGCAGATTGCGCGGCCGCGGTCGTCCCGTCTGCACAAGCCGCTGCACCATGGTGGGCGCGAGGAAGCTGCTGCAGCCGGCGTGGTGTTCGCAGAGGTCGAGAAACTCGTGGGGTTCGAACGCGGCCGACTCCGGGATGACCTGTCGCGCACCGCGCAGCACGTACGGCGCGATGTAGAGCCCAGAACCGTGCGACATCGGCGCACCGTGAATGAGACTGCAGTTCGCGTCGGGTGAATCGAAATCCGCGAGATGGGACACCGTCATCGCGGTCAGGTTTCGGTGCGACAGCATCGCACCCTTGGAGCGGCCGGTCGTTCCGCTGGTGTAGAACAGCCAGGCCAGCGCCGACGGATCGGTGGCGTCGACAACGGCCGGATCAGCGGTCAGTCGGTCCGAATATGCGGTGCCGGAGACGATCTCGACCGGCGCACGGGCGACGGAGGTGAGCTCGGCCGCGATCTTCGGCGACGCGAAGACGATTGCGGCACCGGAATCGTCGACTATCTGCGCCATTTCGAGCGGGTGCAGCTTGTAGTTGATCGGGACCACCACGCACTGCGCCGCCCACGTGGCGAACATCAGCTCGACGATCTCCGGGCGGTTCTCACTGGCCAGCGCAATCCGCGCGCCGGGGCCGGCGGACTGCCGGATCGACGCCGCGAGGCGTAATGCCCGGTCGCGCAGTTCGCGCCAGGTGTAGAGCTGCCGTGTACCCAGGAAGACGGCACCGCGGTCTCCGTACCGGGTGGCGGCCTGGTCGAGAAAGGAGAACAGATTCAAGTCCGTGCAACCCATTCCGAGTTCAGCGCGAACTCCGACAGGAACTTCGTCGAGCTCCATCCGCCGTCGACGACGATCGTCTGTCCATTGATGAAACTGCCGCCGTCCGAACACAAGAACGCGACAGTGCTGGCAATGTCCTCGACTCTGCCGAGACGCTGGTGAGGGGTCATCTCAATGTTCATTTTGCGAAAACGGGCGTCCTCCAACCGTTTCTCCACCATCGGAGTAACCGTGACGCCCGGCGCGACGGCATTGCACCTGATGCCCTGCGCACCGTACTGGCACGCGATGTGGGTGGTCAGCGCCGTCATTCCGCCCTTGGCCGCAGAGTAGGCGCCGCCACGAAGACCACCGACCACCGCAAAGGTCGACGTCACGTTGATGATCGCCGAACCGGGCGGCATGTGCGTTATGACGTCGCGGGCCAGCCGAAACGGGGCCCGCAGCATCACGCCCAGGAAGTAGTCGAGCGTCTCGTCGTCGGTTTCGTGCAGCGGCTTGGGACTGCCGACGCCCGCGTTGTTGATCAGGAAGTCGACATGACCCCACCGGCCGACAGCCAGGTCGATGATCCGCGTGGGTGCGTCGTCGGCGGTCAGGTCGACGGCAACGGTGGCAACGCGGTCGCGGTCGTCGATCGCGCGCTCCAACTCGGCCAGCCTGTCCTCGTCCCTGCCGGCGCCGACAACCGCCATGCCCTGGTCCGCGAGTCTCTTGGCACACCCGAACCCGATGCCGCTGCTGGCACCGGTCACAATCGCTACCTGCATGTCACGTCCCCTCGATGAGCCTCGCCCGGATCCGGTGCTTGAGCACCTTTCCCGCGTCGTTCTTCGGCAGCGATTCCCAAACAGCCACTTGTTCAGGCAGTTTGAATCGCGCGACGCCGCTGGATTCGAGAAAGCCGGCCAGGGCGCCGACGTCGGGTTCGGGGTCGGCCGCGGACACGATGACGGCACATGCCCGCTCTCCGGTGCGCTCATCGGGCAGTCCCACGATCGCGACCTCAGCGATGCCGGGGTGAGTTGCCAGCAGGTCTTCGATCTCCTTCGCCGAGATGTTCTCGCCGTTGCGAATGATGATGTCCTTGGCGCGGCCTGTCACCAGCAAGTAGTCGTCGTCGACCCAGCGACCGAGATCGCCGGTGCGGAAGTAGCCGTCGCCGTCGAACGCGTCGGTGTTGTCCTGGGGATGCAGGTAGCCGATCAGCATCTGCGGGCCGCGCGTGGCGATCTCACCGGAACCTGCGGGCGCCGAGGAATGCTCGATCAACTTGATGTCGGCGATCCCGGCCCGGCCGTCGGTGTCCGCCGCGTACTGCGCTTCGTCGGGACGGGTGGCGCCCACGGTGGTCACTGGCACCTCCGTCGACCCGTAGACCCGGCTGACCACCGCGCGCTGGAAATACGAAGCGGCACCGCGGATCAACGACGGCGACACCGAGGCTCCGCCGCAGATGAACACCTCGAGGTCGGGAAGTCTGGTGCCGTGGTGTTGAGCCGCGTCGAGCAGTTGCGAGAGGAATGGCGTCGCTCCCGCCATGTGGGTAATGCGCTCATGCCGCATCAGGGTGACCGCGGTGTCGGCGTTCCAGCGGTCCATGAGTACCGCGGTCGTGCCCAGGAGCAGTGGGCATTCGAACGCGTAGATCGACCCGCCGATGTGGGCGATCGGTGACGGTACGAGAAACCTGTCGCCAGGATCGATGGACCAGTGCTCGCAGATCTGGCCGATCAGGGCGTGAATGGAGTTATGGCTGTGTAGAACACCTTTCGCGCGTCCGGCGGTACCCGAGGTGTACAGGATCAAGCGGATCGCACCCGGGTCCAGGGTGGGCAGCTCGCCCGGTACAGGGTCTTGCGCGAGGAGCAGGTCATAGGACAGGTGGCCGGCCGCGTGGTCGCCCCGGACTACTACCGTCTCGGGCGGGGTGTCGATGCGGGCGGTCACGCGTGTCAGCATCGACGCATAGTCGTGGCCACCAAATATGCCGGGCACGAAGACCATTCGGCTCTGGGCATCGGAGAGAATGAAATGCAGCTCGCGATCCCGCAGCGACGGCAGGATCGGGTTCACCACCATCCCGGCTTGGGTCGCGGCGAGGTAGACGACCGCGGCCTCGTACCAGTTCGGGAGCATGAACGACACGACGCTGCCCGCGGGCATGCGCTCCGCGATCTGGTGTGCGAGCGAAGTCGACTGTGAGTGTAATGTGACGCAGTCCAGGCGAATATCGCCGTCCACCAACAATGTTCGGTGCGGTGTGGTCTCCGCGGCCTCGAGCAGCGCGTCGGCCAGCGTGGTGTGGAGCCCCCTCCGGCGGAGTCTCACATCGTGCCCCTACCCCTTCACCCGGCGCATCGTCATCGAATGCCGGAACCGGGACGACGGATGCGTGTTGACCGTCACCTGCGCGATCTCACCGTCGGACGTCGTATACGTGCGCTGCATCTCCAGTGCCGCCGTGTCGGTGTCGATGCTGAGGCCTTCTGCCAGCTCGGGGGAGATCACCACCGCCGCGATCTGCTGATGCACCTCGACTATGCTGACCCCGAAGAGATCCTCGATCAACGGGAAAATGGGCCCGTTGTGTCGCTGCAGCAGCCGCCCCACCGCGGCGAATGCACGGTTGATGTAGTACTCCGTTCGGCAGACCGGCGCCGACGCGGCGTCCGTCCGCCGATAGCCGCGCACCGCCAGCCACTCCGTATCGGCTGTCAGCCCGGTTCGTAAGGAGAGGTTTTCGTCGATCGTCACCATGGCGTTGGAATCGATGGAGAACTGGGCGCCGGCCGCGAACGCGAGCAGGTCGTCGATCGACATCACGTCCTGGGCATAGGAGTTCGACGCCGTACGGGGAACCACCAGGGTGCCTGCCCGGGGTCGTGACGCCACGAGGTTGTCGTCACGCAGGCGGCGCAGCGCCTCCCGAACTGTGTAGCGGCTGACGGCGAATCGCTCGCAGAGTTCGTGCTCGGTGGGCAGTTGGGAACCCACCGGATAGACGCCGTCGACGATCTCCTTGCGCAACGTCCGCGCCACCTGGAGGTAGCGGTGTTCCACGGGGCTGAGCGTCACGGTCCGGTCCGCTTCAGTGCGATGACGCTGCCGTCGCCGTCGGCCGATACGAACAGCGTGCCGTCCTGCCCGGCGGCTATCCCGGCGAACGGGCCCTGCGGTCCCGAGAACGGGGGCATGCCCTTCAGCGGTTTGGGTACCACGCCAGGGGCAGGGCCCACCGGCAGCGCCGACGCCACGGTGTGGCGGGCCCCTGTGGTGAGGTCGAATTGGACCAGCTCCCTGGCTCCTGCGTCGAC
>JAVHWG010000458.1:0-3595 GCA_032159965.1 Mycobacterium sp. | reverse complement strand
GCTGAACTGGGTATAGACCCGGGGGAGCCAGAGGTCGTCGACGTACACAACATCATCAGGCGCTAAGGCTGTCGCAACGCGCGGGATAGGTGATGCCATAACGGAGCGGGAGGCCCCGCTCCGTTATGGCATCACCTTCACGCTGACAATTCGGTCGCGGGTTTGCGGGCGCGTTCGTAGGTTCGGCACATGGAGATACGCGAAGAGTTGCAGTCAGACGTCGCCGCAGTGCAGAAGCTCCATCGAGCTGCCTTTGCCCACCAGGCGGATCAGGTCGACGGTCTGGTGCACGACCTGCGCCGCTCTCTGACGTCGGAACCCGGATTGTCTTTGGTCGCGGTTGACGGTGACGAGGTCGTGGGACACGCACTGTTTACGCGCAACTTGCTGGACGCACCATCGCGGTTAGTCGACGTGCAGGTCCTGAGCCCAGTGGGTGTCCGGCCCGACGTGCAAGGTCAAGGCGTCGGCGGCGCCCTGATCCGTCACGGCATCAGCACGTTAGCCGCGCGCGCCGTTCCAGCCGTGTTCCTCGAGGGCTCGCCGGACTACTACTCCCGGTTCGGCTTCGAGCCCGGTACGGACCACAGCTTCCGTCGACCGTCGCTACGGATCCCGCAGCCCGCCTTCCAGGTTCTGCTGCTACCCGCCCATGAGCCATGGATGACCGGGACGCTCGTCTACCGACAGGACTTCTGGCACCACGACCTCGTCGGTCTCCGGCCCTCCGATCCGCACTGGCACGTCGTGGACCAGCCGACATGATCAGGTGAGCGCCACCGTGCTTGAACGAAGCCACTTCCCTGTCGCTGGTCGGCCGCTCCGGGGTGACGTGTAGCGGTCATTACTTGTCCGCGCTGACGTGGCGCTATGGCTTGTCGGGCTGACCGATCGGACCCGCGTAGGCGACCGCGCAGTTCTCGGCCAGCACCTTGATCGAATCCGGAGACTGGTCGAAGTGGGCGCTGACCTGCCTCGGGAAGAGCACCCACCCTGGACCGGACTCAGTTCCGGAGATCTTGTCCGCAGGCTGCCAGGAACTAGCTGGGGTTTGGTACAGCACGTCGCCAAGTCCCGGCCGCGTCACGACTAGGACGGTGCCGTTGGTCCCGAAGGGAAGCACCGCGGAAATCTGAGCAGTCCCACGAAGTACGCGATGGACGGCCAGCGTGTCGGTCCCGTTCGACGAGACGATTACGGCGGCGACGATGAACTCGTCCGTGGTCGTCTTCTCCACGAGCAACTCGGGCACCGAGCCGTCGGGGCGGGCGTGACCCGTCCACAGCGTCGTGCGGCCCACGATCGGTTGAGAGGTGAACTGGGTGGTACCGGCAGGCAGTGGCGCCGGTCCATCGCCGCGTAGCGGCCATCCGAATCCACTGTCGTCTGCGGTGTGCCGAGCCGGCGTGCCGGCAGATGTTGGCGGGCAGCTGCCCGCGCCGAGGCCGATCGCTTTCTGGTGGGTCGATGACCCCAGCAAGGTCACAGGAACGACGACGACCGCTGCGACCACAGCGACTCCGGCCGCCGCTGCCGCCAGATGATTGCGGCGACGAAGTTGCCTGGCCCGGTGCAGCGCCGGCCCGACGTCAGGAACGTAGGGTTGTGACTCCGCAGCCGCCGCGAGAAGACGACTCAGCTCTTCGGTCAACATGACGACGCCTCCCGGGTCAGGACCAACCGCAACTTGTCCAACGCGCGGGAGGTCTGGCTCTTCACTGTCCCGACGGAACAACCGAGTACCGCGGCGGTCTCAGCTTCGGTTAGCCCGTCGAAGTACCGCAGGACCACCGCCGCCCGTTGCCGCCGCGGAAGTTCCCGCAAAGCCGCCAACAACTCGTCCCGGTCGGCACGTGCTTGAGAACCGTCAGCTACGGCCAGATCACGAAACTGGTCAGTCGGCAGCTCCCCGGCCGATCGGCGTCGGCGACGTTCGCGCACCTTGTTCACGAGCACACGCCGTACGTAGGCGTCCGGGTTGTCCACACGTTCGATGCGTGTCCAGCGCACAGCGACCCGCGCGAGCGCCTCCTGCACGCAATCTTCGGCCGTGTGCCAGTCACCGCAGAGCAGGTACGCAGTGCGGTGCAACCCAGCAATGCGATCGGATGCCCAGACAGCAAACCGCTCGTCGCTCTCAGCCACCGCCCGCCCTCTCTGCCGCGCATCTGAGTATGAAATGGGTTCAGCGGCGGAAAGGTTGCGTCGCCGTGCAAAGGCGCTGGGCTCTGGTCGCCGCGCACCGCCCAGATGGCGCGTGGCGCACGCCAGCGCTGGAGCAGTCGGACCGACCCCCTCAGGAGGCAGGGCCGAGCAGCGTCGACGCGTGTATTGCGGTTGTTACATGACGCCCGGTTGGCAGTTCACGAGCCGACGCCTGATCACGGCACGTTCAGAACGCTTCCGCGGAAGCGCTCTAGACAGCTTGACCAAGATCACATGGAAGTCAAGAACGCGGGTTTGTGCTTCCAAGCTGGCCATGCCGATTCGATCCCGGTCGCCCGCTCCACTGATGCCATGTTGACTGCGACGTTCGAAGCGTCATAAGGCCGCGATTCCGCCTCGAACGTCGCAGTCAACCTGGAACGCCGGCGCCGCTTCGCCAGGTGAAGGCTCGGCGCATGTGATGATCTGCCCGTGCTGTGGCGAAAGCTCCTCCGAATCCTGCGCATGAGAAAAGAGCGTCGGCGACGCGGTTTCTGAGCGGGCACGGCGACTAACTGTCAAGGGTCCGCATGCCAACCGCCATGAACCCCCGCCGCGACTCGCCTCATGGCCCTGAACACCTCCGTCTGGACCATGTTCTCGTCGCGGTGGCCGATCTGGAGGCGGCCGCGCAATGGTGGCGCGCCGAGTTCGGCTTGGGCTCCGTCGAGGGTGGACGCTTTTCTGATGGGGTCGAGAGCCGGGTGATCCCGGTTGGAGGTGAGCAGTACATAGAACTGCTCACCGTTTTCGAGCTCACCGACGCCTCACTCCCCCTCCGACGCGTGATTGACGCAGGGGGCGGCTGCGTCGACTGGGCCGTGTCGACCGCCCGCATCGAGGCCGTCGCGTCGCGCCTCGGCCGCGAGATCGAACGCGGGTCTTTGACCCTCGCCGACGGCACCACCAGCAGTTGGAGTTACGTGTTTGCCGAGCCCGGGTCCCAGTTGCCGTTCTACGTCCAGTACGACTCCCCGGAGCGCCGACCCCTTCTTTGGGAACAGCGCAACGCTGCCGCCAATCATGAGCGCCAGCCGGCAGGCTTCGCCTGGCTGAGAACTCCTTCGCCCTCGGAGAAACTGGCACATTGGCTGGGTGGCGCGGATCTGCCTGTCCACGCGGGCGACGGGTCCGCCGTGACGTTTGCCGTCGAGATGACGGACGGCCGAACAGTGCTGTTCGGCACTGACTCAGACTGACTTGCCCCTGCGGAATCAGGCGGCCGACGCGGTGAAGAAGCCGAAGCCGTCGCCGTGCATCGCCGTCGACACGACGCGCACGCGGTAGTGCACGTCCGCCGTCGGCACCGGCACGTTGAACGTCACCGTCATCGGATCCGAGTCAGGCAGCTGCTTCGTCGACACCTTCGACCAATCGCCGTTCGCCCGGC
>JAVHWG010000453.1:0-12314 GCA_032159965.1 Mycobacterium sp. | reverse complement strand
TCCACACCTTGTCGATTCCGTCCGCCATCGTCACGTGCACTTCGATGTCTTCCTGGCGCTGTGGCGGACTGGGTGCGAACAGCGACCAGTTCTGGTCGAGCCCGAATGTGATCGCGACCGGCTCGAGGATTGGCGACAGGACCTGTCTGATCGCGCTGGCCGGCAAGCTGTAGGTCACGCCGACGGCAAGGATTACCACGATCATCGCGCTGATGGCGCTCTCACGGACTCGTGACATGTTGCGCGCTTCTAGTCTGCGCTTGAAGGGTCCCCGGGTAACGGTCAAGCAGGGCTCCTTCGTTTCGTCGGCCCCTCGTGTCACCGGCGAGGCCCGCTCTGGGTCCGTCAGCCGCGGTTCGTGTCATGTTAATTCGTCTGGATTCCGATCTATGCGGAACCAGCAGACCTGACGCCCGACTCCTTGATTGCGCCGACGAACACGGCAGCAGAGTGCTGAAAATGCTTGCGTCCATTGATGTTCGGTTCAGGAATCCGATCTTGCCGATGGCGGGGCCGGAGACCGGTTCGACGACCCGGGCCGCACTGATCGACTACACACGGAGAAAGTCGAGCAAAACGCCATACATCTGGACTATGCGTTGTTTGATGGAGTTGCGTCGTCGGGGACGTCCCACCGTGTCGGGACGACCGTGTGCCGACAGCACTCGAGCGGCATTCGCTCGTATCCGGCCGCGGATATGAAAGAAAGAGCCAATGACAGACGGACCGATGCCATCACCTCAGCCCGACCCTCGGCGAGGCATTGACCCGGACGATGCGACTCAGCTCGGCTACGCACAGGACGCCGCCGACATGACCACGCGCGCAGAGTCGGCGGATTTCGCGACACAGCGAGCAGACGCGGCCGACTTCCAGACCAGCCAAGCCGACGCACTGGCATGGTCGCAGGAGAGCCCAGGGCCGACCGGGGCGCCCGTTTCGTATTCAGGCGAGGAACCTACGCAGTACGTCGGTGAGCAACCCACCCAGTATCTCGGTGAGCAGCCCACCCAGTATCTGGGCGGCGACCCGTACCAGCAATACCCCCAAGGACCGTTCGTCGGCCCGGTTGGTCCCGATGGTGCACCGCTACAGCCGAAGCCGTGGTACCGCGGATCCCCGATCTATCTTTTCGCCGCCGGCCTCGTCGTCGTGGCCCTGGCCGGCGGCGGACTGGCCTACACGCTGACCGGCGCCAGCCAGGTGTCCGGCCCGACCCCGCCGGCCAAGCCCACTACTGCGCAGCCGGTGGCTCCGCCGAACGGCACGAGCACCGGCGACACGACCGGCGCGACCACAGGCGACACGACGGGCGCGCCCACAGGCGATACGACGGGCGATACGACGGGCGCGACTTCGGGCATCAGCAGCACCGGCGGTGCGTCGGGCGGCAGCACCACGGGGAGCACCACGGGCAGCACGACCGGAAGCACGGGCGTCAGCACGGGCGGCGTGACCACCACGGGAGCCACCACCGGAACCACGACGGGCACGACAACTGGTACGACCAACGGAACAACGACCGGCACCACCACCGGAACAACCACCGGTACGACCACCGGCACGACGACTGGCACCACCACCGGAACCACCACGGGCACGACCACCGGAACCACGACTGGCACCACCACCGGAACGACGACTGGCACCACCACGGGTACGACCACCGGAACGACGACTACCGGCACGACCACCGGGACCACCACCGGCACGACAACAGGCACCACCACCGGAACCACGACTACCGGCACCACCACCGGGACCAGCACCGGCACGACCACCACTGGAACAACGACCGGGACGACCACAACCACAGGCACGACGACAACCACCGGCACGACGACCACTGGCACGACAACCACCGGCACGACGACGGGCACGAATCCAGTGGTGCCGAACTGCAAACAGATTGGGACCTGCTGATACCCCGCGAGCTGCGCGTCGGCGACCGAGATGTACTCAGGCCCTTCGCGAGCGGACCAAATGCGCGGAGTCCGCAATATCGGTGAGTAACCGGCGAATTTTGTAGCCCCGATGGGATTCGAACCCACGCTACCGCCGTGAGAGGGCGGCGTCCTAGGCCGCTAGACGACGGGGCCATGAACAAAATCCGGCTTGCCAGCATAGCCCACCCAGAAGGGCTGACCATAATCACTGCTGAGCTGGGGTACCAGGACTCGAACCTAGAATGGCTGAACCAGAATCAGCTGTGTTGCCAATTACACCATACCCCATTTGCGGCCATAACCGCTGGTCAGAGCCATCACAGCACTGCCACCGGCATAAGCGGGCCGACGTGCAGACTACCAAAGATCTCGCACGCGTCTTTTCAGGCCTCGCGCTCGGTTGAGTCGCGAGCCTCGCGCAATCGGCTCAGTGTCCGGTCCCGGCCCAGCAGCTCCAGCGACTCGAACAGCGGCGGGCTGACCGTTGACCCGGTGACCGCGACGCGCAGCGGCCCAAAGGCTTTGCGGGGCTTGAGACCCATCTGGTCGATCAGCGCTGCCTTGAGCGCATGCTCAATGGACTCCGCGGACCACGCGCTCAAGCCCGCCAGCGCATCCCTCGCCGCGTCCAGAACCTTTCCCGCGTCGGGGCCAAGCTCCTTGGCCGCCGCCTTTTCTTCGATGAAGTAGGCGTTGTCGTCGAGGAATTTGAGCAGCTGCCACGCGTCGCCGAGGACGACGATGCGGGTCTGCACTAGCAGCGCGGCTTCGCGGAATTGAGCATCGTCGAGGCCGAGTTCGTATCCGTGATCAGCGAAGTACGCGCGCAACCGCGCCGCGAAGTCGTCCGAGTCGAGCAGGCGGATGTGCTCTGCGTTGATGGCATCGGCCTTCTTCTGGTCGAACCGCGCAGGATTGGAGTTGACGTCGGTCACGTCGAACGCGGCGACCATCTGGTCGAGACTGAACACGTCACGGTCAGGTGCGATCGACCAACCCAGCAGCGCAAGGTAATTCAGCAGACCCTCCGGGATGAACCCGCGTTCGCGGTGCACGAACAAATTGGATTGCGGGTCGCGCTTAGAAAGCTTCTTCGTCCCCTCCCCGAGTACGGTTGGTAAATGGGCGTATTCGGGCACTCGGTCGGCCATATCGACACGCATCAGTGCTTGGTGCAATGCAATCTGGCGCGGCGTCGACGGCAACAGGTCCTCGCCGCGAAGCACGTGGGTGATCTTCATCAGCGCGTCGTCGACCGGATTGACCAGCGTGTACAACGGTTCTCCCGTACCCCTGGTGAGCGCGAAGTCCGGAACACTGCCCGCGGCATACGACACATCCCCTCGGACGAGGTCGCGCCACCCGATGTCCTCGTCGGGCATCCGCAGCCGCAAGACAGAACGACGCCCCTCGGCGCGATACGCCGCGCGCTGCTCCTCGGTCAGGTCACGGTCGTAGTTGTCATATCCCAGTTTCGGATTGCGGCCCGCGGCGAGGTGACGCGCTTCTACCTCCCCCGGCGTGGAGTACGCCTCATAGGCATCCCCCGCCGCGACCAGACGGTCCAGCACATCGCGGTAGTGGTCCATCCGTTGCGACTGGCGGTACGGTGCGTGCGGTCCGCCGATGTCTGGTCCCTCGTCCCAATCCAGCCCGAGCCAGCGCAGCGCGTCGAGCAGCGCGTCGTAGCTTTCCTCGCTGTCCCGCTGGGCGTCGGTGTCCTCGATGCGGAACACGAAGACACCGTCGCAGTGCCGGGCGTACGCCCAGTTGAAGAGCGCGGTCCGAATAAGCCCGACGTGCGGAACGCCGGTCGGCGATGGACAGAAGCGTACTCGCGTCGATGAGCCGCTTGCCCGAAGAACATCTGGCGCAGTCATGACTTCGCCTTGCGCACAACGGGATTAGTCAGCGTGCCGATGCCATCCACAGTCACGCTCACAGTGTCGCCGTGCTCGATCGGGCCGACGCCTTCCGGGGTGCCCGTCAGGATCAGGTCGCCGGGAAGCAACGTCATCACCGCTGAGATCCATTCGATGACCTCGCCGACGTCGTGGATCATCATCGACGTCCTGCTGTCCTGGCGCACCTGCCCGTTCACCTCGGTACGGATCGCGAGGTCGGCAGGGTCGACGTCGGTGGCTATCCACGGACCGACCGGGCAGAACGTGTCGTGTCCCTTCGCCCGGGTCCATTGCCCGTCCTTGCGCTGCTGGTCCCGCGCCGTGACATCATTGGCGATCGTGTATCCCAAGATGTTCTCCGCGGCACGTGCGGCCGAAACATCCTTGCAGGGGCGGCTTATCACGGCAGCGAGTTCACCCTCGTAATGCACCGGGTCGGCGTCGGCGGGTAACTGAATGGGCACGTTAGGCCCGATGATCGCGGTGTTGGGTTTCATGAAGACGACGGGGTCCTCGGGCCGCTGCGCTCCCATCTCCGCAACGTGGGCGGCATAGTTCTTTCCAATACACACCACTTTGCTCGCCAGGATCGGCGCGAGCAGTCGCACATCGGCGAGCGGCCACTGCCGGCCGGTGAATGTCGGGGTACCGAAAGGGTGCTCGGCGATCTCGCGGACGATCGGCTCGTCGTCGCCTTCGATCGCCACGAAAGCAACGCCGTCCGGACTGGCAATTCGACCAAGGCGCATCTGCAAAAGCCTAGTGGCCGCTGTCGGCCGGTTGCCGCGCCACCTAGCGTCCATATTTTGGGATTCAGGTTCAAGATGATGAGACGCCTATGCCACGATGGACTGGTGAGTGTCGACACCATCAGCACCGCGCGCCGGTGGTCGATGCTTGCAATCGCGTTGTCGTCCACGATGTTCGCCAACGTGTTCATCAACGGTGTTGCGTTCATGATCCCGACCTTGCACGAGCAGCGCGGACTGACCCTTGCGCAGGCAGGACTGCTGTCAGCGACACCGAGCGTCGGCATGGTCTTCACCCTGATCGCCTGGGGCTACGCCGCGGACCGGTATGGAGAGCGCATCGTGCTAGCCCTCGGCTCCGCGTTGACGGCCGGTGCCGCCTTCGCTGCGGCAGCCTCGACGTCGTTGGTGCTGACGGGCGCATTCCTGCTGCTCGGCGGAATGGCGGCGGCCAGCAGCAACTCGGCGAGTGGTCGCCTGGTGATCGGCTGGTTCCCGCCGCAACGGCGCGGATTGGCAATGGGCATCCGGCAGACCGCGCAGCCGCTCGGAGTCGCGTTGGGGGCGCTGGTGATTCCGAGGGTTGCCCAGAATGAGGGCATCGGCGCCGCGCTGCTCTTTCCCGCGATCGTGTGCGCCGTGTCGGCGGTGGTGAGTGCTGTCGGTGTGCTCGATCCCCCGCGCCCAGCGCGCGAGGAGGCACCGCCCCACCATCTGGCCAATCCTTATCGCGGTTCGTCGGTGCTCTGGCGTATTCACGCGGTATCCGTGCTCTTGGTGGTCCCGCAGGTCATCGTCTGGACCTTCACGCTGGTGTGGCTGATGGTCGATCGCGGATGGTCTGCTGCGTCAGCAGGTGCGCTGGTCACCGCCGCGCAGGTACTCGGGGCATTCGGCCGTATCGCGGCGGGGCGATGGTCTGACCACGCGGGTTCACGGCTGCGACCGATCCGGACGATCGCGATCGCGGCGGCAGTGGCAATGGCGGCCGTCGCGGTCACCGACTACCTGCGGTCGCCGCTGTCCGTCGCGCTGATCGTCGTCGCGTCGGTGATCACGGTGTCCGACAACGGTTTGGCGTTCACCGCAATCGCGGAGATCGCCGGACCATTCTGGAGCGGCCGGGCGCTCGGGACCCAGAACACCAGCCAACTGCTGACGGCGGGCATCGCACCGCCGCTGTTCGGCGGACTGATCGCCGTGGCGGGTTACCCGGTCGCTTTCGCACTGTGCGCGGTCTTCCCGCTGATCGCGCTGCCGGTGGTGCCGGTCCGTGCCGACACCGTCGTCTGACGTCATGCGGTCTCGAGATTGTCCGCGCACGCAGTCAGCAGGACCGCCAGCTCGCGACGCCGGGTAAGTGGAATACCCTGCAGCATCGCGGCTTGCACCCGCCACACCGCGGCATCGCTCGCCGTCAGCCGCTGCCGGCCCGACGACGTCAGTCGCAGTGCCTGAGCCCTGCCTTTCGGGGGCGACTGCGCCGGCTCGACCAGACCGGAGGCGCGCAGGCCACCCAGAACGTCCTGCAGCGACTGGCGGGTCACGAAACACAGGCGTGCCAGCTCGGACGCCGACGCTTCCGGGTGATCAGCGAGAGCGCGCAGCACGGCGTATTGCGCCATCGACAGGCCGGTGGGCTTCAGCGCCGCATCGCAGGATCGCCGAAGCGACTGCTGCACACGTTTGACCAGATAGCCCACCGCACGTTCGGTTTCCGTGTGCTTCATGACAGGAACCTTACATCGTGATACCGTCGGAAATGTAAGGAACCTGACAGGAGAACACCATGACGACCATTCAACCGCATGCCCCGCACGCGACACTGGTCAATGTCTTCACTGTCGCGCCGGAGAAGGCGGACGCACTCGTCGAACTGCTGGTGAGAGCCACCGATGAGGTGATGCGCTACGTACCCGGCTTCGTCTCCGCCAACATTCACGTCAGCACTGACGGCACCCGCGTCGTGAACTACGGACAGTGGGCCGATGCGGAGGCGTTCGCGGCGATGACGAAGAATCCCCAGGCCCGCGAACACATGGACAGGGCCGCCGATCTCGCCGAGAGCTTCGATCCGCACCTGTACACCGTCGTGTCGGTGCACCAAGCAGGCTGACGCGGGAAAGATGCCTGCGCTACAGCAGGGCCAGAACCCGCTCGCCCACCTCGGTGGTGGAGAACGTCGAATCCCCGCGGCTGGCCAAGTGCTCTTCGACGGCCTTGTCGACGCGCGCGGCGGCGTCGGGCTCGCCCACGTGCTCCAGCAGCAACCCGACCGACATGATCGCCGCGGTCGGGTCGGCCTGGCCCGTGCCCGCGATGTCCGGCGCGCTGCCGTGGACCGGCTCGAACATCGACGGGTTCTTCCGCGTGGCGTCGATATTCCCGCTGGCCGCAAGGCCGATGCCACCGCACACCGCGGCGGCCAGGTCCGTGATGATGTCGCCGAACAGGTTGTCGGTGACGATCACGTCGAACCGGCCTGGATCGGTGACCATGTGGATCGTCGCGGCGTCGACGTGCAGATAGCCGATCTCGACATCGGGGTATTCGGACGCGATGTCCTGCACGGTGCGCCACCACAGACTGCCGGCGAACGTGAGCACATTGTTCTTGTGCACCAGCGTCAGGTGCTTGCGCCGAAGTGACGCCCGCGCGAACGCGTCCTGCACCACTCTGCGCACGCCGTAGGCGGTGTTCACGCTGACCTCGGTGGCGATTTCGTGCGGAGTCCCGACCCGTATCGCCCCGCCTGTCCCGGTGTAAGGACCCTCGGTGCCCTCGCGGACCACCACGAAATCGATGTCAGGATTGCCCGCCAACGGACTCGACACGCCCGGGTACAGCCTGCTCGGCCGCAGGTTGATGTGGTGGTCCAGTTCGAACCGGATCTTGAGCAGCAGACCGCGTTCGAGCACTCCGCTGGGCACCGACGGATCGCCGATCGCGCCCAACAGGATTGCGTCGAACTGCCGCAGCTCGCCGAGCACGGACTCGGGCAGCACCTCACCGGTCGCGTGATAGCGCCGCGCGCCGAGGTCGAAGCTTGTCTTCTCGAATCCCGGCCGCACCGCGTCGAGCACCTTGACGGCCTCGCCGACGACTTCGGGCCCGATCCCGTCGCCGGCGATGATTGCTAGCTTCACGACAAATCCACCAGCTCAAGCAGATTCGCATCCACGGCAGGTCCGATGGCGGCCAGCACATCCTCGGGTGGGCGTCGATCCAGGCGCAGCAGGATGGTCGCACCCGGCCCCTCCGCGTCCTCGGACAGCTGCGCCGCGTGGATGTTGACGCCGGCCTCACCGACCAGTGTTCCGATTCTCCCCAGCACTCCCGGCTGGTCGATGTAGTTGATGATCAGGTTGACGCCCTCGGCCCGGAGGTCGAAGTTGCGGCCGTTGATCTGGACGATCTTCTGCACCAGCTGAGGTCCGGACAACGTGCCCGTCACGTTGACCACGGTGCCGTCCGTCGTGACCCCCCGGACGTCGACGACGCTGCGATGGTTCGGGCTTTCCGTCGCGGTGCTCATGCTGGCCTCCACCCCGCGCTCGGCGGCCAGTGCAGGGGCGTTCACGAATGTCACCGGATCCTCGATCACCGCGGAGAACAGTCCCCGCAGTGCCGACAGGCGCAGCACGTCGACCTGTTCGGACGCCAGCTCTCCGCGGACCTGGACGGACACGGACGCCGGCAGCTCTGGGGACAGCGCGGCCACCAGCACGCCGAGTTTGCGTACCAGATCAAGCCATGGCGCCACCTCTTCGCCGACGGCACCCCCGCCGACGTTGACCGCGTCAGGCACGAATTCGCCTGCCAGCGCCAGTTTCACGCTGGCGGCCACGTCGGTGCCGGCGCGGTCCTGCGCTTCGCTGGTCGAGGCTCCCAGATGCGGCGTGACGACGACCTGCGGCAGGTCGAAAAGCGGGCTGTCGGTGCACGGTTCAGTGGCGAACACGTCGATACCCGCCCCCCGGACATGGCCGCTGGTGATCGCCTCGGCGAGCGCGGCCTCGCCGACGAGCCCCCCGCGGGCGGCGTTGACGATGATCACCCCTGGCTTGGTCTTGGCCAGAGCCTCCTTGCCGATCAGCCCGGCGGTCTCCGGTGTCTTCGGCAGGTGCACCGAGATGAAATCCGACCGGCCGAGCAGCTCGTCCAGGGTCAGCAGGTCGATGCCGAGTTGTGCGGCGCGGGCTTGGGACACGTACGGGTCGTAGGCCACCACGCTGACGCCGAATGCGGCCACCCGCTGGGCGACGAGCTGCCCGATGCGGCCAAGTCCCACCACACCGACCGTCTTGCCGAAGAGCTCGGTGCCGGAGAACGACGAACGCTTCCAGGTGTGTTGGCGCAACGACGCGTCGGCGGCCGGAATCTGGCGTGCGGCGGCCAACAGCAGCGCCACCGCGTGCTCAGCGGCGCTGTGGATGTTCGAGGTCGGCGCGTTGACCACCAGGACTCCGCGGGCGGTGGCCGCGTCCACGTCGACGTTGTCGAGGCCGACGCCGGCGCGGGCGACGATCTTGAGCTTCGTGCCGGCGTTGAGGACGTCGGCGTCGACGGTGGTGGCCGAGCGGACCAGCAGCGCGTCGGCCTCGGGCACCGCGGCCAGCAGCTTTTCTCTGTCTGGACCGTCCACCCAGCGGACGTCTACCTGGTCACCAAGTGCGGCGACGGTGGATTCGGCGAGTTTGTCAGCGATCAACACAACGGGCAGGCTCACCCGGCCAGCCTAATGGGGTTGACTTAGGGCATGGACGTGACCGTGGTCGGCAGCGGCCCCAACGGCCTGGCGGCCGCTGTCGTGTGTGCACGCGCCGGGTTAACGGTGCAGGTTCTCGAGGCGGAGCCGACCCTCGGCGGCGGCACGCGGACTCTGCCGGATGCGGACTATCCGGAGGTTCGCCACGATCTGTGCTCGGCCGTGCACCCGCTGGCGTTGGGCTCTCCGCTCTTCGCGGAGTTCGACCTGCCGGCGCGCGGCGTGCAACTCGCCGTGCCGACGATCTCGTACGCCAATCCCTTCGTCGGCCGCCCTGCCGCGATCGCGTACCGCGACCTCGATCGCACTGCCGAGGGCCTCGACGATGGCAAATCGTGGCGTCGGCTGCTGCAGCCGCTGGTGGATCACGCCGACGACGTCGTGGACTTTCTTCTCGGCGATAAACGCTCGCTGCCAACAGATCCGGTGACGGTCGCGCGCATCGGCGTGCGAATGGCGTGGCAGGGCACGCCATTCTGGAACGCGACATTCGCTGGACGCGACGCCGAGGCGTTGTTCACCGGCGTTGCCGCGCATACCATTTCACCGTTGCCATCGATTACGTCCGCGGCTGCGGGAATACTTCTTGCCAGCCTTGCGCATTCCGTCGGCTGGCCGGTCCCGGTGGGCGGCAGCCAGGCGATCGCGGATGCACTCGTCGCCGACCTGCGCGCGCACGGCGGCCTGGTGCAGACCGATACCGAGGTCACTTCACCGCCGGGCGGCGTCGTGCTCTACGACACCGCGCCGACCGCGCTGCTCGGCATATATGGCGACAACCTGCCGCGGCGATATGCAACACGCCTGCACCGCTACCGGTTTGGCTCTGGAGTCGCCAAAGTCGACTTTGTTCTCTCCGGCGATGTTCCGTGGTCGGACGCCAGGCTGGCCGACGCGTCCACGTTTCACCTCGGCGGCGATCGCGCGGACATGGCGCACGCCGAGGAAACGGTGGCCTCGGGCCGGCACGCAGACCGCCCGATGGTGCTCGCCGCGCTGCCGCACGTCGTGGACCCTGGCCGCGTCGACGACGACGGTCGACGACCGTTCTGGACGTATGCGCATGTTCCCGCCGGTTCGACCGTGGACCAGGCGGAGGCCGTCACGGCCGTTGTCGAGAGCTTCGCCCCCGGGTTCCGCGACGTCATCGTCGCCACCCGCAGCGTCCCGGCTGCGCGGCTCGCCGATCACAACGCCAACTACGTCGGTGGTGACATCGCCGTCGGCGGCAACAACGCGTGGCGTGCGCTCGCCGGTCCGGTGGCTGCGCTGAATCCTTGGGCCACACCGCTTCCCGGGGTTTACCTGTGCTCGTCGGCCACCCCGCCTGGCGCCGGCGTGCACGGCATGGCCGGCTACTACGCCGCGCGAACGATGCTCAAACGCGAGTTCGGCATCAGGGACATGCCGTCACTGGCCCCCTAGCCCGCGGATGACGCGATTTCGGCGCGGTAATCGCCGCTGAGCGTAGAAAAGCGCGCCGAAATCGCAGAAGCTAGGCGGTTTCGGTGATGGGGCGGTCCACCCAGCTCATCAGGTCGCGCAGCTTCTTGCCGGTGACCTCGATCGGGTGCTCGGCGTTGCGCCGGCGCAGCTCCTCGAGCTCTTTGTTGCCACCTTCGACGTTCGCGACGAGCTTCTTGACAAAGGTGCCGTCCTGAATCTCCTTGAGCAACTGCCTCATCCGGTTTTTTGTGCCCTCGTCGATCACGCGGGGACCGGACAGATAGCCGCCGAACTCAGCGGTGTCGGACACCGAGTAGTTCATCCGGGCGATCCCGCCCTCGTACATCAGGTCGACGATCAGTTTCAGCTCGTGCAGCACCTCGAAATATGCCAGCTCCGGTGCATACCCCGCCTCGACCATCACCTCGAACCCGGTCTTCACGAGTTCCTCGGTGCCGCCGCACAATACGGCCTGCTCACCGAACAGATCCGTTTCGGTCTCGTCCTTGAAAGTGGTCTTGATGACGCCGGCGCGCGTGCCGCCGATGCCCTTGGCGTAGGACAGCGCGAGCGCCTCGCCCTCGCCTTTGGGATCCTGTTCGACCGCAACCAGACACGGCACGCCCTTGCCGTCGACGAACTGGCGCCGCACCAGGTGCCCGGGGCCCTTCGGTGCGACCATGCCGACGGTGACGTTGGCGGGCGGCTTGATCAGGTCGAAGTGGATGTTGAGACCGTGTCCGAAGAAGAGCGCGTTGCCGTCCTCGAGGTGCGGCTCGATCTCGTTCTTGAAGATGTCGGCCTGTGCGGTGTCGGGTGCCAAAAGCATGATCACATCAGCCCATTTGGCCACCTCGGTAGGCGTGTCGACCTCGAGGCCCTGCTCGGTGACCTTCTCCCGCGACTTCGAGCCTTCGCGCAGTCCGACCTTCACCTCGACGCCCGAGTCGCGCAGGCTCAGCGAGTGCGCATGACCCTGGCTGCCGTATCCGATGACCCCGACCTTGCGGCCCTGAATGATCGACAGATCGGCGTCGTCGTCGTAGAACATCTCAACTGCCACGTGATTTCCTTCTGCTCGAATTTCGTTTTCGATAATTGTGTTGGATCTACTTGCTGCTGATGCTGCGAGAACCGCGCGCCATCGACACCATTCCGGACTGGACGATTTCGCGCACGCCGTACGGCTCGAGTACACGCAACAGCGCTTCGAACTTGGCCGGCGTGCCGGTGCACTCGACGATCAAGGAGTCGGGCGCGACGTCGATCACCCTCGCGCGGAACAGATTCGCGGCCTCGATCACATGGCTGCGGGAGGCAGCGTCGGCGCGCACCTTGATCAGCGCCAACTCGCGGGCCACCGCGTTGTCGTCCTGCAGCTCCACCACCTTGATCACGTTGACCAGTTTGTTGAGTTGCTTGCTGACCTGCTCGAGCGGCAGATCCTCCACGGCGACAACGATCGTCATCCTTGACAGGCTCTTCTGCTCGGTGGCGCCGA
>JAVHWG010000440.1:0-16173 GCA_032159965.1 Mycobacterium sp. | reverse complement strand
GATCACGAAGACGATGACGACAAGCGCCGCGAACACGATCGACAACGTGCCCTGGATGAACGTATTCCGGATGACGTCGCGCAGTTGATCGGCGTTCTTCGCGGTGCTGCATTTCGTGTGGCCGGCGTCCAAGGCCTGCTGGCAGACGCTGTGCAGCTTCCAATAGCCCACTGCAGGATCTGCGGAGAAGATCTTCTGCCACGAGGCCGTCAACGTCACCGCAAGGTCCCACACCAGGGGGATCGCCGGAATCCATAACCACTTGAAGTACCGCTTCTTGGCGACCACCACGGTGATCAGTGTCAACGCGATCGCCGCGAGCAACTGGTTGGCGATGCCGAACAGCGGGAACAGCGTGTTGATTCCGCCGAGCGGGTCGGTGACACCCATCAGCAACACCCCGCCCCATGCGACGACGATCAGCAAGCTGCACAACCACACGCCCGGCCGCCAGCTCGGGTCGCGGAACTTGCGCAACGGGCCGCCGAAATTTCCCAGCGCGTCGGACAGCATGAACCGAGCCACGCGGGTGCCCGCGTCGACGGTGGTGAGGATGAACAGCGCCTCGAACATGATCGCGAAGTGATACCAGAACGACCGCAGCGCGGGACCGCCGAAGGCTTGATGCAGAACTTCTGACATGCCGATCGCCAGTGTCGGTGCGCCGCCGGTACGCGAGACGATGGAGTCCTCGTCGACACCGAATGCCGCGTCCTTGACTTGCGTGGCCGTGATGGGATCGCCGCCCAGCGGAAGAGTGTTCACGTAGGCGGCGGCCGACTCTGCAGTCCCACCGGTCTTGGCAACCGGCGCATTGATCACGAAATACAGGTGTTGGTTGAGGATCGCAGCGGTGACGAGCGCCATCATCGCGACGAACGATTCGGTGAGCATGCCGCCGTAACCGATCAGCCGCATCTGGCCTTGCTTCTCGAGCAGTTTCGGCGTCGTTCCCGAAGCGATCAACGCATGGAAGCCGGAGAGTGCGCCGCATGCGATCGTGATGAACAGGAACGGGAAGAGCGAGCCCGCAAACACCGGCCCGGTACCGCTATGCGCGAACGGCGAGACGGCCGGTGCTTCGATGACGGGCCTGGCGATCAGAATTCCAAGCGCCAGAAGGGCTATGGTGCCCACCTTCATGAATGTCGACAGGTAATCGCGCGGCGCCAGCAGTAGCCAGACCGGCAACACCGACGCCGCGAAGCCGTAGATGGCGATGCACCAGGACAGTGCAACCGGGGAAAGCCCGAACCAACTTGCGCCCCAAGGCGTGTCCTCGACCCAGTTGCCGACGACGACGGCCAGCAGGAGCAAGACAACGCCGATCACGGTGACCTCCGAGACGCGGCCAGGGCGCCAGAATCGAAGGTAGAGCCCCATCAAGATCGCAATCGGAATGGTCATCCCGATCGAAAAGACGCCCCACGGGCTTTCCGCGAGCGCATTCACCACGACCAGTGCAAGCACTGCCAGCAGGATGATCATGATCACCAGCACCGCGATGATCGCGGCGGTGCCACCGACAATCCCGAGTTCGTCGCGCACCATCTGGCCGAGGGAACGACCACGCCGGCGTGTCGACACCCAGAGCACCAGATAGTCCTGCACGCAGCCCGCGAAGACCGCGCCGACCATGATCCAGATGACGCCCGGCAGGTATCCCATCTGCATCGCGAGCACCGGTCCCACCAGCGGACCTGCGCCGGCGATGGCGGCGAAGTGATGGCCGAACAACACCCGACGGTCGGTGGGCATGTAGTCGGTGCCGTTGTCGAGTATCTCCGCGGGGGTGGCCTCGTCGTCGCGCGGGCGCACGATCTTCATCTCGATCAGGCGCGCGTAGAACCGGTACGCGACGACGTACGTGCAGATGGCTGCGATCACGAACCAGACGGCGTTGACGGACTCACCCCGGACGATGGCGATGACCGCCCAGGCGACGGCGCCGATCAGCGCTATGACGCCGAAGATGACCTTGTGGCGGGTGGTGATCGGGCTGCGGTCGATGATCGCGACGGGCGGCAGATCCTCATCGGTGCGGACGTAGGTGATGTTGCCGCCGTTGCCGTCGCGGTCTTCCTTCGTCGATGAAGTCATGCCGTTGATCCAATCACTCGGCGGTGGCACCTGGGTCAGAAAAGCACCTCCAATTCAGCGAGTGTGCGGTGGGGGTGTCCACACGCTGGAATGGCAGCCGTGGACGCACAATCGGCGGTGGTACCGAAACCTGTGAGCAAAGCGCGGTCCTGTGGTTCAGTACGTGATGTCGCTGTCCGGCCGGCACACCGCGCCGCTGAGCACCGCATCGCCGGCCGATCCTGTGTCGCGCGGGACTACGTGAAATTGGCCTGCAGACAAGCCTTTAAATCGCTTCGATTGAATCGCGGCGAGTGAAACCGATCCCGCGGTGGCAACCAGCGAGTTTCGCTATCGTCGGCGGTTTTGCCACCTAATTGCGTTTGACAGCAAATCAATGCGCTCTTAGCGTCCGGGCAGGTTGACGACAATAGGAATGCATGTGAAACCCGGACACCGGTGCTTGTGCTCCGTGGCGGTGACGCCGCGGCGGCTGTCGCGCGCGTTCGCCGGTGGACGTACGGGGTAATCCGGTGCCGCACTTTGTCAGGCGCCGACAGTGACGGGGATCGCGTGGTCGAAGCCCGCAGTCGCGGCGGGTGATTTCGTCGTCCTCGCCGGTGAAACCTTCGCAGCGACCTTTCGCCGACCGTTCGCCTGGCGCGAACTGCTCGACCAGATCTGGTTCGTTGCCAGGGTGTCTATCGTCCCGACAGTTGTGCTGTCGATTCCCTACACCGTGCTCATCGTGTTCACGCTGAACATCGTGCTGATCGAAGTCGGTGCAGGTGATCTGTCAGGCTCCGGTGCCGCGCTGGCGTCGGTCACCCAGGTGGGTCCGGTGGTGACCGCCATCGTCGTCTCCGGCGCAGGCGCGACCGCGATGTGCGCCGACCTCGGCGCGCGGACCATTCGCGAGGAGATCGACGCGATGAAGGTCATCGGCGTCAATCCGATCCAGGCCCTGGTCGTGCCGCGGGTGATCGCCGCGACATTCGTTGCGCTGATGCTGTATTCGGTGGTGGCGGTCGTCGGACTGACCGGCAGCTACTTCTTCGTCGTGTTCGTACAACACGTCACGCCGGGCGCCTTCGTCGCGGGGTTGACGCTGCTGACCGGTCTTCCGCAAGTCATCGTGTCACTGGTAAAGGCTCTCCTTTTCGGACTCTCTGCGGGCCTGATCGCTTGCTACAAAGGGCTTTCCGTCGGCGGCGGCCCGACCGCGGTGGGAAACGCGGTCAACGAAACCGTGGTGTTCGCGTTCATGGCGCTATTCCTGATCAACATTCTGGCCACCGCGTTCGGCGTGAAAGTCGCGCCGTGAGCACGGCAGAAGCGGAAGGGTCATCACGCGTCACCGACGCGGCCAGGAAAATCGTCGACGCCACCCGTACAGTCGGCGAGCAGACCGCGTTCTACGGCAACGCGCTCATCGGCACGGTGGATGCCGTACGGCGCTATCCCGCTGAGGTCCTGCGACTCATTGCCGTCATGGGATTGGGCACCGGAGCGTTGGCCGTCATCGGCGGCACGGTCGTCATCGTCGGATTCCTCACCCTGACGACGGGCGCCCTGATCGCCGTGCAGGGCTACAACACGTTGTCGAACGTCGGAATCGAAGCCCTGACAGGGTTTCTGGGTGCATTTCTGAACGTCCGATTCATCGCACCGGCCACCGCGGGCGTCGCGCTGGCAGCCACTATCGGTGCCGGGGCGACCGCGCAGCTCGGCGCCATGCGGATCAACGAGGAGATCGACGCCCTGGAAGTGATGGGTATCCGTGTGGTCACCTATCTTGCGTCCACCCGCATCGTGGCAGGTGTGCTGGCCGTGATCCCGATCTACACCATCGCGGTGTTGATGTCTTTCCTGGCAACCCGTTTCGGTACAACGATCATCTACGGCCAGTCGCGCGGCGTTTACGACCACTACTTCTACACTTTTCTGCATCCCTCGGATCTCGTGTGGTCCTTCACCGAGGCGGTGGTGATGGCCGCCGCGGTGATGGCGGTGCACACCTACTACGGCTACAGCGCGACCGGCGGCCCGGCCGGGGTAGGCGAAGCCGTCGGCCGCGCCGTGCGCTCGTCGATCACCGCGGGCGTCTTCATCCTGCTGACCATCACACTGTCCGTGTACGGGCAGTCCGGCAATTTCCACCTGTCGGGCTGACGACATGAGCAATTCGTCGCGACGGGAGAAGATCGATCCGATCTGGTGGGCACCCGTGCTGCTCATCGTGGTGGTGGCGATCAGCGTGCTCACCGCGCTGCTGTTTTCCGGAAAGCTCCGCAGTGCCGTTCCCCTGACCGTCATCTCGGACAGAGCCGGTCTGGTGATGGAGGACGGTGCCAAAGTAAAACTGCGCGGCGTCCAGATCGGTGAGGTTTCTTCGATCGCCGCGTACACCGACTCCGGGGGAACCCACCTCTCCAAGCTCTACCTGAAGATCGACGAAAACGCGTTCAGGTATCTGCCGAGCAGTGCTGAGGCGGAGATCAAGGCCAGCACTGCGTTTGGGGCCAAGTACGTCGACATCGTCATTCCTTCTGACAGCGCCAACATTCGACCGCTTGCGTCCGGCGCCGTGCTGCGCTCCCGCAACGTGACGACCGAGGTGAACACCGTTTTTCAGAATCTACAGTCGGTGGTCACGACGATCGACCCGGCGAAACTGAACGCAGTGCTGTCGGCGGTCGCGGAGGCAGTACGCGGCAAGGGGGACCGCATCGGGCAGGCGATCACCGACGCGAACAACCTGCTTCTTGCGGTAAACCCGAGAATGCCTACGATTCAACGAGATTGGCAGCTCTTCGGCCAGACGGTCCAGGCATATTCGAATGCTGCGCAAGACCTCCTGGGAATTCTCGATTCGTTCTCGACCACCAGCGAGACGATCAGCGCGAACTCCCGAGCCCTGGATGATCTGCTCCTGTCGGCGATCGGGTTCTCCAACTCCGGAATCAACACGATCGGGGGGAATCAGCCGAACCTGGTGCGCGCGCTGAACACCCTGGAGCCCACCACCGGTCTCTTGAACAAGTATTCGCCGACCTACACTTGCCTGTTCCAAGGAGCGCAGTGGTTCCTGGAACATGGTGGCCGGGACGCACTGGGCGGCAACGGTAAATCCGTGGTCATGGATGCTGCACTGCTTTTCGGCGACGACCCGTACCGCTACCCGGACAACCTGCCGAGAACCAACGCGTCCGGTGGCCCCGGCGGCAGGCCGAGCTGCGGGTCGCTTCCCGACGTGAGCAAGAACTTTCCGGTGAAGTATCTGGTCACCGACACGGGATACGGTGACGGCCTGGACATCCGGCCCAATCCGGGCATCGGGTTCCCGGGCATCGCGAACTACTTCCCGGTCACCAAGGGTGTGCCGGAGGAACCGAGGATCCGGTACCCGGGCGGCCCGGCCCCGGGCCCGCTGCCTCCGTACCCGGGAGCGCCGCCGTACGGTGCGCCGGAGTACGGGCCGGACGGCACGCCGCTCTACCCGCCTGCGCCGGGTGGACCGCCTGACGCGCCGTCGCCACCCGCCCCCACGTCACCCTGACAGCCGAAACAACCAAGGATCAGTTATGAGAGGCAAGACCGCAGGCGCGAGCATCCGCGTTGCGCTGTTCTCGGTGATGTGCCTTGCCTTCGTGTTCATCCTGGTGACGGTGTTCGGACAGTTCCGATTTGACGACCGGGCTTCCTATAGCGCGGTATTCAAGAACGTTTCCGGTCTCAAGGGAGGCAACTTCGTCCGCATTGCCGGTGTCGAGGTGGGTAAGGTCAGCTCGCTCGAACTGCACAAAGACGGAACAGTGACCGTCGAATTTGCCCTCGACAAGGACCTGACGATCACCGAGGGCACGAAAGCCTCGGTCCGCTACGAGAACCTGATCGGCGACCGGTATCTCTCGCTCGAAGACGGCCCCGGTGCCGCCCGCAAACTTGCACCAGGACAGACCATCCCGTTGACGCGCACCTCACCCGCGCTCGACGTCGACGCGCTGATCGGCGGGTTCCGCCCGCTGTTTCGGGCGCTCGACCCCGATCAGGTCAATGCCCTCTCGGGCGCACTTCTCAGGGTTTTCCAGGGCCAGGGCGCCACCATCTCCTCGGCGCTTGCCCAAACATCCTCGCTCACATCGACTTTGGCCGGACGTGATCAACTGATCGGGGAAGTGATCACCAATCTCAACACGGTCCTGCACACGTTCGCCGAACACGATGAACAGTTCTCGGACGGTCTGGACAAGCTGTCACAACTCGTCGGTGCCCTGGCCGACCGTAAGACCGATATCACCAGCAGTGTGGCCTACATCAACGCGGCGGCGTCATCGGTCGCCGACCTGTTGACGGTGGCCCGGCAGCCGATCAAAGACACTGTCACCCAAACCAATCGGTTCGCAGGGCAGATCGAGGGCGATCACGCCTACGTCGACGATCTGGTCAGGACACTTCCCGACGCCTACCAGGTGCTTGCCCGCAACGGCCTCTACGGCGACTATTTCGGCTTCTACCTCTGCGACGCGATTCTGAAGGTCAACGGCAAGGGCGGCCAGCCGGTGTTCGTCAAGCTCGCCGGTCAGGACACCGGACGGTGCACCCCCAAATGACCGAGCGTCGGACGAACTTGAAGAACAAGCCCAAGCGACCGCTGATCAAACCGCTCGCCGAGCGTAACCGGATCACTGTCGGTGTGATCGGCATCCTCATTGTGGTCGGCGCGGTAGTGGCTGTGTTCTCCTACAACAAGTTTACGTTCCTCAATGGCACTACGAACTGTTCCGCGTACTTCGCCGAGGCCGGCGGTATCAAGCCCGGCAGCGACGTACGGGTGTCAGGTCTGTCCGTCGGAAAGGTGTCCGGCGTGACGCTGGACGGGGCGAAAGTTCTCGTCACCTTCTCGGTCGACTCGGATGTCGAACTGGGAGACCGGACCGAGGCGGCGATCAAGACCGAGACGGTGCTCGGCACCAAGATGCTCGAGCTGACCCCGCAGGGGAGCGGAGAACTGTCCGGCACCATTCCGCTGGATCGGACCACCTCTCCATACGACCTTCCAAGTGCGTTGGGAGACTTGACCACAGCCATCAGCGGTCTGGACACCACACAGCTGTCCTCGGCGCTGACCACGCTGGCCGACACCTTCAAGGACACCCCGCCGGACCTGAAACTCGCGTTGGAGGGTGTCGCCCGGTTCTCGGCGACGCTCGACAACCGTGACGCCAAGCTGCGCGACCTCCTTGCCAACGCCAACAACGTCACCGGGGTCCTGGCCAAGCGCAGCGACCAGATCGCCGGGCTGGTGATCGACGCCAACGCGTTGCTCACCGAGCTTCTGTCCCAACGAGATTCCATCGACACGCTGATGAACAACCTCTCCGCGGTATCGCAACAGATATCCGCGGTCGTGGCCGACAACCGTACTCAACTCAAACCCGCTGTCGACAAACTCAACGGCGTGCTCGGCATCCTCGACAACCGCAAGCAGGAACTGCAGCGAACGCTGTGGCTGCTGCGGCGATACGCGATGTCGTTCGGTGAGGTATTGGGCGCGGGGCCGTTCTTCAAGGCGTCCCTGGTGAACCTGGCGCCCGGGCAATTCAGCCAGCCGTTCGTCGACGCCGCATTCTCCGATCTCGGACTGGATCCCAACGTGCTGCTGCCGTCGCAACTCGTGGACCCTCCGACCGGCCAGCCCGGGACGCCACCGTTGCCGGTGCCGTTCCCGCGTACAGGCCAAGGGGGAGAGCCGACCCTGAACCTTCCCGACGCGATCACGGGGAATCCCGACGATCAGGGTTGCGGCCCGCCGGGGTTGCCGCTACCCGGCCCGGGCTGCTACCCGTATCGCGAACCGCTGGCTGCCCCTGCGCCGGGAGGCCCGCCGCCCGGCCCGCCGGCTGTGGTGCCGCCGCCGCCGACTCAACCGCCGGTATACGTGCCCGCGCCGGGCGAAGTGCCCGCGAACGGAGGGCGGTGACATGGCTGCCCGACTCGGCACCGACCGGCGTGAACCACGCCGGCACCTCGCGCGCATCGTGACCGCGATCAGTCTCGTCGCGATGCTCGTGATCGCGATCACGGTGGTCGCCACCTCGTGGTGGAAAGACGTAGGTCGCAATGTGTACGTCGCGTACTTCTCCAACACCAACGGTCTCTACGCGGGCGACGAGATCCGCATCCTGGGAGTGGCTGTGGGGTCGGTGGACAAGATCGAACCTCAGCCCGATGCCGCGAAGGTCACCTTCTCGGTCGACTCGGAATACGCGGTGCCCGCCGATGTCAAAGCGGCGATCCTCTCCCCGTCCCTGGTCAGTGCTCGGGCTATCCAGCTCGTCCCTGCCTACACCGGCGGCGCGAAACTGCCCGACCACGCGATCATCCCGCAAAGTCGGACGGCTGTTCCAGTCGAATGGGACGACCTGCGTGCGCAACTGGAGAAACTGACCGAATCCCTGCAGCCGACGACGCCCGGCGGCACCAGCGCCGTCGGCGAATTCGTCAACACAGCTGCCGGCAACCTGCGTGGCCAGGGCGACACCGCACGGGACACGATCATCAAGCTGTCGCAGGCGGTTTCGGTCCTCGGGGACCACAGCACCGACATCTTCAGCACGGTCCGCAACCTGCAGTTGCTGGTGTCCGCGCTGTCCTCGAGCAGTGACCTACTGGCAGCGTTCAACCGGAACCTGGCCGACATCACCACGGTTTTGTCCAACACGCCGAACGAGTGGGCCGGTGCCCTCCACGGCCTTGACGGGGCTGTGAACGACTTGCGCGGCTTCGTCGCCGACAATCGAGAGGGCCTCGGCACCGCCGTCGACCATCTCGCCGCAATCACCACGGCGATGAACGACAGTCGCGGCGACATCAAGCAGGTGCTGCACATCGCGCCGACGGTGTTCCAGAACTTCATGAACATCTACCAGCCCGCGCAGAGCGCGGTCACCGGCATCCTGGCGCCCGTCAACTTCGCCAACACTGTCCAATTCATTTGCGGTGCAATCCAGGCGGCGTCACGCAAGGGATTCGAGGAATCGTCGAAACTGTGCATCCAGTACCTGGCGCCGATCATCAAGAACCGTCAGTACAACTTCCCGCCGCTGGGCGTGAATCCCTTCGTCGGAGCCGCGGCACGCCCCAACGAGATCACCTACAGCGAGGACAGGCTGAACCCTCACCTGCCGCCGCCGACGGATGCGCAGCCGCAGGCGACCGACGCAGGCGCACCACCGACGCAGGCAGGACAGTTTCCTGCCGAACGTCCCGCGACGCCCACCGATCCCAGCCTGGGACTGTCGGGCCTGATGGTGCCTGGCGCCAGCCCGGCGCCTGCCCCACCGGGGGGCACGCCATGAACCGGGTGGTGGTCTCGGTCCTCGTTGCCGTGTGCGTATTCGCGGTCCCGGGCTGCCAATGGCGCGGCCTGAATTCACTCAGCCTGCCGGGAACCGAAGGCAATGACGACGGTTCGTACACGATCCAAGCGCAATTGCCCGATGTCGTTGTCATACAACAAAACACCCGAGTGCGCGTGGCCGACGTGAACGTCGGCAATGTCACCAGGATCGAGGTGCAGGACTGGCATGCCCTTGTGACGATGCGCATCAACGGCGACGTGCACCTGCCGGGGAACAGCACTGCGAAGGTCGGACAGACGAGCCTTCTCGGGTCGATGCACATCGAACTGGCTCCACCCACCGACGAGAAACCGCAGGGCGAACTGAAAAACGGCTCGGTGATCCCGTTGTCGCGGGCCGGCACCTATCCCACCACCGAACAGACGCTCGCGTCGGTGGCGATCTTGCTCAACGGTGGTGGGCTTGGTCATCTTCAGGAGATCAACCAGGCATTCGCAACAGCGTTGGCGGGACGTGAGAACGACATGCGAAGCCTGCTCACGCAACTCGATACGTTCACCTCAGCGCTCAACGTGCAGACCGACGACATCATCGCCGCCACCGAAAGCCTCAACTCGCTGGCGGGACAGGTCGCAGCCAAGGACCGGGTCGTCGACCGTGCACTCACGACCATCCCGAAGGCGTTGGCCGTGTTGTCGGATTCCCGCGGCAAGCTCGTGGATGCGATCGATGCGCTCGGCAAGTTCAGCGCGATCGCCACATCGACGGTCAACCAGACCAGGGAGTCGTTCGTGGCGAATCTGCGCAACATCGCGCCTGTGTTTCGCGAACTCGCCAATGCGGGGCCCGCCCTGACCAGGGGGCTGGATTTCCTCTCGACGTACCCGTGGGTGAAAAGCACTGTGGCCAATTGGTTCCGGGGGGACTTCGCCAACATCACCCTTGTCATCGACCTCACCCTGAGCAGGCTCGACAGCGGCTTGTTCACGGGTACGAGGTGGGAGGGAAACCTGACGAAACTCGAGTTGCAGTGGGGCCGCACGATCGGTCAAATGCCCAGCCCGTACACAGGAGGCAATCCGCTGATCGCGCCCTATCACTTCGGGGGTTACTAGCATGCTGCGGTTACCGCGTCGGATATGGACGCAGCTGGTGCTGTTGGCGGTGATCACCCTCGCCGCAGTCGCAGTGATGGCGTTCGGTTTCGTCAAAGTGCCAGCACTGATGGGGATCGGGCGGTACACCGTCACGATTGATCTGCCCTCGTCCGGCGGCCTCTACGAGACCTCGGTGGTGAACTACCGGGGCACCGAGGTCGGCAGGGTCAAGTCAGTGGAGGTGACCCCGCGACGGCGTCCGTGCCGTCCTCGACCTGCAGTCCGACACGCCGATCCCGTCGAACGTGCAGGCGTCGGTGCACAGCCGCTCCGCGGTGGGCGAGCAGTTCCTCGACCTGACGCCGCCTCCCGTTGCGGGCAGCGAGACGGGAACAACGTTGCGCGACGGCGACAACATTCCGGTCGGCCGCGTGCGAGTTCCCGTTGACATCGCCAAGCTCCTCGACACCACCAACAAAGCACTGCAGGTCATCCCACGAGACAATCTGCGCACCGTCGTCGACGAGGCGAATAAGGCCGTCGGCGGTCTGGGGCCGGAACTGTCTCGGATCGTCGACGGATCGACAGCGCTGGCGCTCGAAGGCGGCAAGAGCATCGACCCGCTCACGAAGTTGATCGATCAGTCGCCTCCCGTGCTCGATTCCCAAGTGCGGAGCTCGGATTCGATTGCTGTGTGGGCGCAGCGGATGAACTCGATCACCGGTCAACTCAAAGCCCAGGACATCGCCTTCGCGGATCTGCTGAAGATGGGCGCACCCGCACTTGACGAAAGCCGTGCCCTGTTCGACCGGGTGGCGCCCGCCCTGCCGGTACTGCTGGCGAACCTGGTCAGTCTCGGCGACATCGCAGTGACCTACCGCAGCGACATCGAGCAGTTGCTGGTGCTCTACCCGCAGGGCACCGCGGTGATGTCGGCGATCGCCCTGCCCGACGCTGACACCAAGCAGGACTACCGAGGCGTGTACCTCGACTTCAACCTCAACCTGAATCTGCCGCCACCCTGCAACACCGGGTTCCTTCCCGTCCAGCAGCAGCGAGCGACGGCGAACCAGGACTATCCGGACCGGCCGGCCGGCGAGCTGTACTGCCGGGTCCCGCAAGATTCGGATCTGAATGTGCGTGGCGTGCGCAACATTCCGTGTGAGGGCAATCCGGCCAAACGCGCCCCGACGATCGAGCTGTGCGAGAGCGACGAGCAGTACGTCCCGCTCAACGACGGCTACAACTGGAAGGGCGACCCCAATGCGACCTACTCTGGTCAGGGAGTCCCGCAGTATCCGCCGGGCACCGATCCGCGCGCGCTCCCGCCGCCGTCCGGGGCAACGGCCCCGACCGGCGTGCCGCCATCGGTGCCGCCCGTCGCCTTCGTCCCCTACGACCCGGCAACGGGCAATTACGTGGGCCCCGACGGCCGCCAATACACCCAGTCCGACCTCGTCGACAGTCCGGAAGGCAAGACATGGCAGAGCATGCTGACACCGCCGAGCAAGTAACTGACTCCACGACCGACGCCAGCGACGCGGAGATCAATGACGTCGACATGGGGTCGAAAAGGCCGCGGCGCCAATGGTGGTGGGGCCGTGATCGCTTTCCGGGCGGGCAGTGGTACACCGATCCCCGTTCTGCGATCGCTTTCGGGCTCGTCGTCGTCGCGGCATTGGCCGGCGTCGCCGGCTGGCACGGATATCGGGCCTACCGCGGTCACGCGACAGAAGCACAACGCAACCTCTACGTGCAGGTCGCCCGCCAGACGGCGATCGACCTCACCTCGATCAGCTACTCAGAGATCGACAACGACTTCCAGCGGATCATGGATTCCTCGACTGGTGCTCTGCACGAGAGCGTGCAGACCAGACACCAGGATTTCGCTCTGCTCGCCAAACAGGAGCAATCGAAGATGGAAGGTAAAGTCGAGGAGGCAGCACTGGAATCCGCGGATGGTGACCAGGCCAAAGTGCTGGTCGCCGTGTCGGTCAAAATCTCGACTGCTGCTGCCCCCGAGCAGAAACCGCGCCGGTACCGGTGGCGGATGAGCGTGGAGAAGACGCCCGACGGCGCCAAGGTGTCGAACTTCGAGCTCGTGCCGTGACCACAATCGCTGTCCCAGTGCAGAAGGGGAGCCCTGCCATGTCCGTCGACATCGACCTCATCACAGACGAAGCGTCCTCGGAATTAACGGAATTGGACTCGTCGAGCGATACCGACATCGTCGAGAAGCCGGACGATTTGGCCGAAGACACCGGCGCGGGATTCTCGTGGGTCCGGTTCGTGGCCTACGGGTTGCTGCCGGCGCTGGCCCTGCTCCTCGCCCTGGGCGCGGGTTACCTGAAATGGCTGGATGCCTCTGCCAGAGAAGGCCAGTCGGCCGCCGAGCAATCGGTTCGGGCCGCCACCGACGGCACAGTCGCCCTTCTGTCGTACCGCGCGGATTCGGTCGACGGGGATTTGTCCGCTGCCGCCGACCGGCTGACCGGCGGCTTCCGCGACGAATACCATCAACTGGTCACCAGCGTGGTGGCTCCGGGCTCGAAGGAGCAACACATCTCGGCCGCGGCGACTGTGCCGTCCGCGGCGTCGGTCACTGCGTCCGACACTCATGCCGTCGTCCTGGTCTACGTCGACCAGACGACCACCGTCGGCAATGACCCTCCCACACAGAGCACCTCGTGCGTGCGCGTCACTCTCGACAAGGTCGACGGCCGATGGCTGATCTCGAAGTTCGACCCGGTGTGATGCGAACAGCTATCCGCGTGCTCATAGCGGCCGCGGTGTTCGCGCTGGCAGGCGTCAGCGCCCCCGGCGCGCGGGCGGACGCGGTGGGTTTTCTCGTGAACGTCACTGTGCGGCCCGGCTACAACTTCCCGGACGCCGACACCGCGCTCGCCTACGGGCACGGCATCTGCGCCAAAGTCGATGCGGGACAGTCGTACTCGCGTGTCGTTGGCGACATCAAAACCGACTTCAGCACCGACGACGAGTTCCAGGCGACGTATTTGATCTCTCAAGCGGTGCAAGAGCTGTGTCCGGCACTGATCTGGCAACTGCGCAACTCCGCGGCCGGTTACCGGCCAGCGCCAGGCGCCGGCTGAGCAAGAGGAGACGGAATGCAGTATCGCCCGCTCACGTTGTCCGCCCTGCTGGTCGTCGGCGGCGGCGTCGTGCTGGGTTCGCCGACCGCGTCCGCGGACAACAAGCGACTCAACGACAGTGTGGTCGCGGACGTCTTCACGGTTCAGCACCACGCAGGATGCAAGAACGACGTCCGGATGAATCCGGCGCTGCAGGCGGCTGCCCAGCGCCACACGCTCGACGTGCTGAACAACCGCGAACTGGACGGTGACATCGGATCCGACGGGTCTGGCGCGCAGGACCGCGCGAACGCCACCGGTTATCGCGGTCGCGTGGCCGAGACGGTGGCAATCAATCCCGCGCTGTCGATAAGCGGCGTCGAACTGATCAACCAGTGGTATTACAACCCGGCCTATCTCGCCATCATGTCCGACTGCGCTCATACCGAGATCGGCGTGTGGTCGGAGAACAGCATCGACCGCACCGTCGTCGTCGCGGTGTACGGACACCCCGACGCACCGTCAGGCAATGCAGAGCCGGGGCCGGTAGCGAACGTGCCGCTGGACCCCGCGCCGGATTACGACGCCAGCGACGAGATCGAGTACGGCATCAACTATCTGCCGTGGATCCTGCGTGGTGTGTACCCCCCGCCGGGCTACCCACCGTCGTAGGCGGGCAACAGTCTTCACGCTCGCGGACTGCCCTAGTCACGTTCGTAGAGCGCCCGCACGGTGTGGATGGTGTCGGCTTCGGCAGGCGCCTTATCGTCGCGGTAGCGCAGTACCCGCGCAAACCGCAGCGCCACACCGCCCGGATAGCGGGTCGAACCCTGCACACCGTCGAATGCGATCTCGACGACCTGTTCGGGCCGCACCTTGACCACATACCCGTCGGTCCCGCCGACCGCGAGCTCGGTGAACCGCTGCGTCTGCCATTCGAGCATCGCGTCCGTCATGCCCTTGAATGTCTTGCCCAGCATCACGAATTCACCGGTGGCCGGGTCGCGGGCACCCAGGTGGATGTTGGACAACTTGCCGGTGCGCCGCCCCGAACCCCATTCGATGGCCAGAACCACGAGGTCGAGCGTGTGCACAGGCTTCACCTTCAACCAGCCCGAGCCGCGTCGGCCCGCCTCGTACGGCGCGGTTGGCGACTTGGCCATCACCCCTTCGTGACCGGCGGCCAGCGTCGCGTCGAGAAACGTTGCGGCCTCGTCGGCATCACCGGTGAGCAGCCGGTCCACCCGCTGCGTGGCCGGTACGACCGCGTCCAGCAGCGCCAAACGCTCGGATGCCGGCAGATCGAGGAGGTCCTTGCCGTCGTGGTGCAGGAGATCGAAAACGAACACCGAAAGTCGTTGAGAGTCACGGGCTTCGGCGCGGCCGAATCGTGAAGCGGTGACCTGGAACCGGTGGGGACGTCCGTCCGGCCGCAGGGCGATTGCCTCGGCGTCGGCGATCAGGAACACGACCGGCAGCGCGAGCGTGGCTTCGACGACCTCCGGCAGCCGCGCAGTGACGTCGTCGAGGCTGCGTGTGAACAGTCTGACGTCGTCGCCGTCACGGTGGATCTGCAGTCGAGCGCCGTCGAGTTTGGCTTCGAAAATGGCCGTGCCACCGAGGGTTCCGAGCGCTTCGGCGACCCCGGTGGCGGTCTGTGCAAGCATCGGACCGACGGGTCGGCCGACCTTGAGGGTGAATTCGGCCAGGGCGCCGGCGTCGCCGGTCAGAGCCGCCGCCGCCACCGCAGGCAGTGCGCCGCCCAGCATCGCCGCACGCCGAACGTCTGCAGGTCGGAGCCCGGCGGCCTTCGCCAGCGCGTCGGCCATCACCCCGGCCTGTGCGCCCTGGCGCAACTCACCCTGCAGCAGACGGCGGACGAAGGTCTGCTCGACAGTGGTTGCCGCGGAGAAGAGTTCGGTCAGCAGAGTCGCGCGCTGTTTCTGGGACCCAGGGCCTGAGACCGCGCCGATCGCGGTGAACGCCGCATCGACCTCGGCAACGGTGAGGGTTGCTTGCCCGGCGGCGGGTGGCAGGCTGCGCAGCGCGGCCCAACCGACTCCGATCTGGCGCTGCGGGAGCTCGCCCGACAACCACGAGACTACGACGGCGACCCGGTGCGCGTCGCTCCCGCGGGCTGCGGCGCCCAGCAATTCTGCGAGCCGGGCGACCTTTGCCAGCCGCGACGAAACCGCACCGACGTCGCCAGAGGCGGTCGCGACGTCGACGAGTAGCACGGATTTCAGCCTGTCACGCGACGCTGAACGCGACCGTCTGCCAACCGCTGGCACCGTCCGGCGCGGGCGGTGCGTCGTCAGGGGTTTGCACAGCGCCGGTGTTGTCGGTGGCCCGCACGGTGATGGTGTGCGACCCGGGCGTCGTCGTCCACCGGTAACTCCACAGCCGCCACGCGTCGTTCGAATAGTTGGCGCCGAGGTCGGCGCCCTGCCACGGCCCGTCGTCGATGCGGACCTCGACGGCACGCACGCCGCGGTTCTGCGCCCATGCCACCCCGCCGAATGTGACCGGGCCCGCCGGCACCCG
>JAVHWG010000432.1:0-5413 GCA_032159965.1 Mycobacterium sp. | reverse complement strand
CCGCAGTGCCGCGGACCACGATGAAGCAGACCGCCGTCACTGGCAAGGCCCAGTGAATCCGGCCCGTCGGTAGTGGAGGTGGACACGAGGAATCTTGTTGCCGTCGGGGCGCACGTGTCCGGGCGGCTCAGCGAACCGGCTGGGCACCCTAGTGGACGCTTCGGTCGTCGTACTTTAAGGAACTGCGGGCTGTGTGCCGGCGCCCTCGAGTAGTGCGACACTTGGCCCCATCGGTCCGGACGCGCCGTACTCGGTGAACTTGAAATAGGGCCGGTACTCCTCGGTGACGTCAGCCCTTGGAGGCCGCTCGGGTCGGTCGCCGTTGCGGTCGCGGCGCCACCAACGGCGTCTGTTTTCCATCAGCTGACTGCTTCCTTCGGTCAGTTGTCTTTCGACCGGCGATGACTTCGTCGGCGCAGTTGTGGTCTTCGAGGGCCCGGATGAGCAGATCGGCCGCGAGGTCGGCATGGGCCTCGATCTCGGCCGGGTCCAGGGGATCGGCGGCGTCGAAGTGACGGGCCAGCGGACCCAGCGTGAACGGGGCGGCCGCCCCGTGGGCGAGCAGGAAATGGAAGGTGCGCAGGGAAACGCGCCTGGTCCGCCCGCAATCGGCGAGGTGCTCTAACAGCCGGTGCACCGGCTCCAGCGCGGGTCCGATATAGGTGTTGTAGAGGTAGGCGAGGCGCTCGGTGTCTTGGCGGCCTTCAATGTTCATCAGCCCCAACAGCTCGGGCCGTTCAGCCGAGTACAGCAAGAACGCGCGAATTGTGATGCGCAACTGATCCAGCGGATCGGACAGCGTGGGGTCAAACGCGGTCGCCAAACGCATCACCAGGGGCTGAAACGCCCAGTCGACCGTGGCATACCACAGCGCCTCCTTGGAGCCGAACCGGCCGTTGAGCAGATTGTGGCTGCCGCCCAGGTCGCGGTTGAGGGTGCGCAGCACCACGCCGTCGTAGCCAAGGGTGGCGAACGCCCGCAACGCCACCTGGAAAATCTCCTCGAGCGAAGTGGGCGATTCCTCGGTACGTGGGCGCCCGCGTGGTCGGCGTTGCGACGCAGCGCTAGTGGTAGTCAAGTGGCCCTCCGGTGCGCGGCGACGGCATATGCATGGTGCGAAAGCAATGATAATCGACAAATAGTTATTTGGCGCACATTGACCCAGCGCAGCGGTGCACGCCGGCGGGTGCTGGTCCTGGCCGGTGGGCTGACGGTCGGGCAGGAGGCGCCCCTGACGCTGACCGCGAGGAGGACGAAAGGCCCGCGATTTAATTGATAGGCGATAAGTTCGCCCCCGCCACCGGCGGCACCTCAGGCATCGGACTTGCCGCTGCCGAGCGGCTGGCGGCCGAAGGCGCGCACGTCTTCATCACCGGACGCGACAAGCAACGCCTCGATGCGGCACTTGCATCGATCGGCGCCTCGGCCACCGGTATTCGTGCAGACGTCACCGACCCTGACGATGTGGACAGAGTCGCCGACGCCGTCAAGGCACACGGACATGGCCTTGACGTCGTGTTCACCAATGCCGGTGGGGGAGGGTTGGCGCCGTTTGCCGACATGACACCGCAACACTTTCTCGACACGTTCAACCGCAACGTCGGCGGCACGATCTTCACGGTGCAGAAAGTCTTGCCGCTCTTGAACACTGGTGCGTCGGTCATCCCGTCCCGATCAGCACAGCCTCCGGATACCCCGCCACGGGCGCGTACGCCGCGTCGAAGGCGGAGGTCCGCTCCTTCGGCCGGACCTGGGCAGCCGAACTCGCGCATCAGCGGATCCGGGTGCACACGCTGGTTCCGGGGCCGCTTGAGACGCCGGGACTCACCGGCGCCGCACCGGCTGGTCAAGAACAACAGCTGCTGGCCGGCTTTGCAGCAAGGGTTCCGCTGGGTCGGGTCGCACAACCCGAGGAGATCGCGGCCGCTGTCTTGTCTCTGGCCAGGGACCAGAGCAGCTTCATGACCGGCGCCGAGCTGTTCATCGACGGCGGCGCCGAACAGGTCTAAGAACCGTCGAATTGGCGGTGCGACCGCCAATTCGAATGGTGCAGGCCGTGTTTCACAGGGAGCGGGGCCGCACCAGGGTGGCCGCGGCCGCCACCACTACGCCGGCCGGTCCCGCATTTGGAGATCCTGTGCTCGCGCATGGGTGGCGATCGCAGAGTAAGAACCCAAGAAGTTTCGATCGATCTTCACCGGTAACGGCTACTGGTGGGACGTTGCGGCGGGGGTGCCGTACGTCGGCGACGATGCCGCTCGCGCGGCCGACATCTACCCGGCGGCGTGGACTTGATTACCGCTTCGTCACCGTCCACGACTGCCACGATGCGAGGAACGCGTTTCCCATTGAGAGTTCCCGGGGCGGCGCCGTCTTTGAGGGGCCGCCACTGATCGGATCGGTGAGGTTCGGACGCAGATCGGCAAGCGAGAGTCGTTCACTCAGACGTCGACCGCGCCAGTCAGTGCTGCACGATGTGAATGAATTTGTCCTCGACATCACGGATCGCCGTCGAAACAATTCCTGGCGCCAGCTGTTTGTCGCGCCAGATGATCGGTACGCCCTTGTCACGCAGTTGATCGGTAGCGCGTTGGAGGTCTTCGACGGCGAAGACGAGGAACTTGTTCCCGGTGGGCAGCAGATGACCTGGCGGATCGGCGAATAAGCTGGGCTCGGTCGATACGCTCGGCCCGTCGCCCTCGATGAGTTCCAGCTGGGTTCCCGCCCCGTCGAGAAGCGTGACGTTCGCCCCGTCGATCCTGATGCGCGCCTGTTCGGTGAAGCCGAGCACGCTTTGGTACCACTGCGAGGACCGGTCGAGGTCAGCGACGACGATCGTAGTGCACTCCAAGGCCACCGAGTCCAGACCGCGGCCGGGCGCGCTCACCGCTGCACCACGTTGTCGACTATCGGTTGCCATGGGCTGATCTCCTCATTGCTTCTGTGCGGACAGGCTTGCGAGCTAGTGCTCGCCGCAGTCAGCGGGGTCGATCTCCAGTGCCCGGACGATGAGGTCCGCGGCGAGTTCGGCATGGGCTTTGACCGCGGCCGGGTCCAGCGGGTCAGCGGGGTGGAAGTGGCGCGCCAGCGGCCCGAGAGTGAATTGCGCCGCGGCACCATGGGCCAGCACGAAGGTAAATGTGCGCAGCGAGATCGGCCGCGTCCGTCCGGTGGCGACAAGGTGATCGAGCAGGCGGTGCACCGGTGCGAGCGCGGGCTGGATGTACGTGTTGTACAGATACGCCAACCGCTCGGTATCTTGGCGGCCCTCGATGTTCATCAGGCCCAGCAGCTCGGGCCGCTCGGCGGAGTACTCCAAGAAGGTGCGCATGGTGATTCGCAACTGCTCGAGCGAATCGGTCACGGTGGGGTCGAACACCGTGGCCAACCGCAGAACAAGAGGTTGGAATGCCCAGTCGACAGTGGCGTACCACAGCGCTTCCTTCGAGCCGAAACGGCCGTTGAGCGCATTGTGGCTCACGCCCAACTCCCGGTTGAGAGTTCGCAGCGCCACACCGTCATAGCCCTGGGTGGCAAAAGCTTTCAGCGCCGCACCGAGAATGTCGTCCAGCGACGCCGGCGATTCATCGCTGCGGGGTCGGCCGCTTGGCCTGCGTCGCGTCGGTGCACTCATGGTGTCCAATCTGAATCTCGGGTCGCCGTGAAGGCGTACACCTTCACGATTACAATAAATATGATACGTGACAAACCATTATTTGGCGCTTGTCAGCCACCGACTGCATGTCCAGGCGATCGAGATCGGGCCGCGCCGAGTCGGTTTAGTTCTCGACCTCACGGCGGGCGACGCACGCCTCGCCGCTCACCTCTTCCTGCTCGCAATCGTCACTGGCGAAGCCCGGCCCATGGTGGTGTGAACGCGCCGATGGCGCCCAAGAACGCGATCCAATCCTCGGCCGCCCATTGCTCGACGATCGTGCCGTTCGACAAGTGATACATCATGATCACGTCCCACACCACGTGGTTGCCGGTCGGCGGGATTCCCCACAGGGCTCCGGTGTGGGTGCCGCGCACGACAAAGCGCATGGTCACCGTGTCGCCATCCTGGGCCGCGTCCTGCTCGATCGCCTCGGCGTCGGGCAGCGCGGCGAAGAACTGACGCATCGTCGCGGCGTAGGCGTCGATTCCAGCGATGGTGCCCACGCTGCCGCCATGCCAGCGGAAGTCCGGGGCGAAGAATTCCGAGGCAAGATCCGGATCGTGCCCGTTGAAAAACCGTGCGATCAGGTCGCGGACGAGTTCGATCCCTGGTTGCGCCAAGACATCTCCCCTTCGATCTGATGGAACTGTGGCTCGCCGGTGACGAGGTTCTGCCGGAACTGTCGCCCGGGATCTCAGTCCTGCGGCGTTGGGGCGGGTTCGGCGACGACGGGGTTCTCGATGGCGCCGATGCCTTCGATTTCGACGCGCACGCGCTGACCTGGTTTCAGCAGTCGTCCGGAGAACACGCCGACGCCGCCGGGGGTTCCGGTGGCGATGAGGTCGCCGGGCTCCAGCGTGCAGACGCGGGACAGTGCCGCGATCATGTCGCCGATTCCGGTGACCATCTCCTTGGTGGAGCCGTCCTGACGCAGCTCGCCGTCGACCCAGGTGCGGATACCGAGACCCGCCGGATCGACCTCGTCGGCGGTGACGATCCACGGCCCAATCGGGCCGTGGGTGTCAAAGCTCTTGCCGGGCCACATCGTTGGGGTGTCTTGCTGCCAGTCCCGTACCGATACGTCGTTGCCCACGGTGTAGCCGGCGACGGAGGCAAACGCCGCGGCGGAATCGGCGCGGCGGACCCGTTGCCCGATGACCGCGACGAGTTCGCCCTCGAAGTCGAGCATCGGGGAGTCGTACGGCGCGAGGATCGGGTCGTAGGGTCCGGTGATGCAGGAAACCTGCTTGTTGAAGAAGGTGGGCAGCTTCTGATCGGGGAATGCCGCGCGCAGATGTGAGAAGCGTTCCATCGGCTCGGCGTACTGGGGCTGCTTGGCGGCCTCTTGAATCTCTGCGAGGTGCGAGGTATAGTTGAAGCCGATGGCCAGGTACTTCGACGGCGCCGGAATCGGTGCGTGCAGAACGACTTCCGATAGAGGCGTGCGCTGCCGGGCGTTGGCGGCCTTGCGGGCCACATCGGCAGTGACGTCAGGACCGGCCGCCAGTAGCGCCGTGACGTCGGTGGGTGCACCGTCGAGCGCGCCGAGTGCGACAACGTCATCGTCGACGACGACTCCCGCGCTCACGCCCGCGCCTTTGACGCCGTATCTCACAAGCTTCATTTCGTCTCCCTTGTCGTGTAGAGCGCCTCGATCTGCGAGGCGTACTTCTGTGCGATCGGCCGGCGCTTGAGCTTCATCGTCGGCGTCAACTCGTCGGAATCGGGCAGCCAGTCTTCGGCGAGGATCGCGAA
>JAVHWG010000412.1:0-4070 GCA_032159965.1 Mycobacterium sp. | reverse complement strand
AAATGATCACCCGAACAACGCACCGGGCGTCCCGATGAAGTTCCCGCCCGCGGTCGAGCGGTTTCAGATCAAGTACATAAACCCGTTGATGCGGCCGGCGGCGAAGTATCTTCCCGGCTTTGCGACTATCCATCACCGTGGCCGCACGTCCGGCAAGTCGTACGAGACGGTGGTGAACGCGTTCCGGAAGGGCGACGTGCTTGCCGTCGCGCTGGCTCACGGCAAGACCAATTGGGTCAAGAACGTGTTGGCGGCCGGCGAAGCGGACGCACGCCTGTTCCGCAAGAACGTGCACCTGACCAACCCGCGGGTGCTGCCGGCGGGCAGCGATGACGCGAGCCTGCCCTGGATCGCCAGGCGAACCGCTCGCAGCACCGGATTGTTCGTCGCGGATATCGCCTGACCTGATGCCCACGTTCACCCGCAACGGAGCGGGCATCCACTTCACGGACACCGGCGCGCCGCCCAGTCGTCCCGATGCGCCGACGGTCTTGTTCGGCCACGGCCTGCTGTTCAGCGGCTGGATGTTCCATCCCCAGATCGCGGAGCTTCAGACGCAATACCGTTGTGTGGCAATCGATTGGCGTGGCCAAGGTGAAAGCGAAGCCACTCGCGAAGGCTACGACATGGAGAGCTTGACCGAGGACGCGGTCGCGCTCATCGAGAGCCTCGGCGTCGGACCCGTTCACTACGTGGGACTGTCGATGGGCGGCTTCATCGGCCAGCGGGTGGCCGCCCGACGACCCGACCTCATTCGTTCGCTGAGTCTGCTCGACACCAGCGCAGGCCCCGAAGACCCCGACAAGGTCAAGCGCTACAAACTGATGGGACGCGTGTTCCGGTTGACCGGTATTCCGCCTCTGCGAAAAGCTGTGCTGCCGCTCATGTTCGGGCCTGCTTTCCTCGCGGACACGGCGGGCAAGCCGGTGATCGAGGAATGGGAACAGAGGCTGTCGCGCAGTCGCCGCTCGGGTGTCAGCAAGGCGGTCATGGGTGTGGCCAACCGGTTGCCCATCGAGGACGAAATCGTGAAGATCCAGGCGCCGACGCTCGTCGTCGTCGGCGTCGACGATGCCGCCACTCCGCTGTTCAAGTCGCAGCGCATCGCCGAACTCATTCCAGGCGCACGTCTGGCGACGCTGCCGGACTGCGGCCATACCTGCACGCTCGAACAACCCGCCGCCGTCACCGGGCTGTTGCAAGATTTTCTGGCGCAGCACGATCCGGCCTAGCCGTGACAGCTTCGATCCGGGCGGGCACATGCTTGTGCCACGGCGTGCCCGCGTAGGCGTCGCGCCACTTGGAGGACGTCAACGCGTTGGGCGCAACACCGGGAATTGTTGTGGCGCCATCGGAGTCGACAAAGTCGAGCCCGAATCCGTTGGGCAGAGCCGCGTGCCCGGCGAGCATGGTTTCACTGATCTCGACGCTCGCCTCCGCGCTCCCAGCGGCGGTGGTGATCCGGGCGCGGGCGCCGTCGAGGAGGCCCAGCTCTTCTGCGTCCTCCACGCTCACGCGCAGGGCACCGTCGCCGTCGCGCTTACGCCACGACGGGTCACGAAAGATGTCGTTCGCGGTGTACGCGCGGCGCTCCCCCGCCGACAACACGATTGGATACTGCGGTGTTGCGAGCCCTGGTTGCGCATCACGTAACGCTCTTGTCTCAGTAAGCATTTCGGTCATATCCAAGGCGATTTTGTGATCAGGGTGCGAGATCAGCGTGAAGTCGTCTTCGTATTCGTGCGCCGTGAACGTCACGCCTGAACGGCCCCGCAGGATCGCCTCGAAGAGCGCGTTGCCGTCGGCGTGCCCCGCGCGACGCACGGCGTCCGGGAAGCTGAACGCCGTCTTCTGGGCGAGTCCCCACAACGCGGCCGCGCCGGCCAGCCCGTCGGGCAGTGTCGGCCCCAAGGTGTCATACAGCACGAACGGCAGCACCGCGTTCAGCCGCGGATTGACGCTGACGGCCTCCATGAACGCCCGCGCGTACGTGGTGAGCCCGTCCCTGGCCGCCTCGCGCAGCGGCCGGAGTTCGGCGTCGTCGACGAAATCGATGGCGCGCATCAACCGCGCCCAGATCTCAGGCTCAGGAAGCGTGCCCTCCAGCGGTTCCAGCAGCGGATGGCGCAAGTGGAAGTTGTTGTGCGGGAACTCAAGATTGAAGAACGTCGCCTCGGGCTTCTCGTACTGGGTCGCCGCAGGCAGCACATAGTGGGCGAGGCGGGCTGTCTCAGTCATCGCGACGTCGATCACCACGAGTAGCTCCAGCGATTGGAACGCAGTCCGGCAGGCCTCGGAGTCAGCTATCGAATGAGCCGGGTTGCTGCTCTCGACGATCATCGCGCGGAATCGGTCGGAGTGGTCCGTCAAGATCTCCTCGGGCACCACGTTGGACGGGATAAGGCCGGCGATCACCGGGGCGCCGGTGACCGGCGTCCGTCCAACGCCGCCGAGGCCGAACAGCGGGGCGAAGTACGAATGCAGGTGCTGGCCACCGCGTTTCCCAAAGCTACCGGTCAGGATCCACAGGAGCTTGTTCAGGTATGAGCACAGCGTGCTGTTGGGTGCCTGCTGAATACCGAGGTCTTCGAAAACCGCGACACTGTCGGCTTGGGCAATCCGGCGCACAGCGGCACGAAGCAGCTCCTCGTCGACTCCGCACCGGTGTGCGTAGTCACTGACGGGCACGTCCCGGAGAACTTCGCGAACGGCGTCCACGCCGTTCACATGCTCGGCCAGAAAGCTCTCGTCACAGAGGTTTTCCTGTACCAGCACTGCCGCCATCGCGGCGAGGCACCATGCGTCGGCACCTGGCCGCACCCTCAGGTGGAAGTCTGCCATCTTCGCCGTGTCCGTTATCACCGGATCGATGACGACCATCGCCCGGTCGGGGTTCTTGGCGATCTCGTTTAGGACGACGCGGGCACGCGGAAAGCTCTGCGACATCCACGGGTTCTTGCCGACGAACACTGAAACCTCGGCGTGCTCGAACTCTCCTCGCGTATGTCCGCCGTACAGATGCCGATCGACCCAGTGTTCACCGGTTTTCTCCTGCGCCAACGCATTCGAACGGTATCGGGAGCCGAGTGCCTTCAGGAACGCGCCGCTGTAGGCACCCCCAAGATGATTCCCTTGGCCACCACCCCCGTAGTAGAAGATCTTCTCGCCGCCGTACGTGTCGCGTATCCGCATGAAGCCCACGGCGATCTCGGTGATCGCGGTGTCCCAGTCGATCTCCTCGTAGCTGCCGTCGTCGCGGCGACGCATCGGCGAGGTCAATCGTGCCCGGTGATTCTGGTAGTGATCGAGGCGCAGGGCCTTGTTGCACGTGTAACCCTGCGACGCAGGATGGTCTTTGTCGCCGCGGATCTTCGCCAGGCTGCGGCCTTCCAGTTGCACGACGATCCCGCAATTGCATTCGCACAGGATGCAAGCGGTGGATTTCCAGTCAGCGCCCATCGTCGATCTTCCCTTCCGGAATCTCTGCGTGCAGCAATGCGCGCAACTGTCGATGAATCAGGTCGAGCGGCTTGAGATCCCGGGTGGCCCGGGCGACCACGATCGCACCCTCGATCGCGGTCGTCATCAGCATCGCCAGTTCCTCTGCCCGTTGCGGTTCGATGCCGTCGGCCACAAATCGCTGGGCCGTCAGATCGTTCCAGCGCGCGAAGACCGCAGCGGTGCGCTCGATCAGCGCGGCGGCCGCTGGCGTGTCGGGGTCCCCGGCCTCCACGGCGATCGCGACGATCGGACAGCCGGCCCGGTAGCCGGTGTCGACGAGTTGCTTTCGGTAGGCGGCAATCAGCCCCTCCAGCACGTCGATGCCGCTGGCGCCTGCGGCGATGCGCGCGGCGACGTACTCCCCCGCGTAGTCGACGGCCTCCCCAAGCAGCTGAGTGCGGCCGTCCGGGAAGTAGTGATACGCCGATCCCCGCGGCGCGCCGCTGTGTTCGAGCACATCGGAGATCGCGGTGGCGTGCGCTCCGCGTTCCCGGATCAGCATTGCGGCCGACCGGATCATGCGCTCTCGGGGGCCGGCCATCCTATGTATGATGGCATACATAATCGCC
>JAVHWG010000646.1:0-9895 GCA_032159965.1 Mycobacterium sp. | reverse complement strand
GTCGGCGAACACGACCCGGTCGGGCTGCGTGAGCTCCGCGACTTCCCTTACCCAGGCGAGGAGCCCCTCGTGGCTGGTCGGTGCATTCTCCAGACCGGGAATCGTCGCTGCGGTCATGCCATCTCCTACGTCACGTGTCATGTCAAGTTGCCGGCCACGCTGTCCAAATGCCGAGCGGCGACGGCCGTCCCCTGAATTAGAGGTTAACGCTCCACCTGCGCTATTGGTTAACCGGTCGGGAGCCGAATTACTCACACGAACGATTCAGTTGACCGCTTTTCCGTGCAAGTCACCGCGCTCCAATTCGGCGCGCACTGCGTCCAGGGCCCGCTGCAGGGCGGGATGCTCACGGTCCCGGATCGCCGCTGCGTGCGCGGCGGCGACTGCGTGCTCCCGCAGTTCGGCGTCGATCGCTGCGACCCGCTCTGTGATGTCGGCTCCCGCTGCGTCGTCCAGTCTTGCCCGTTCGGCCGTCAGCGCCGACTCCGCGTGCAGCATCCGCGTGGCGACGAACTGTTCCAACGACGCGCGAAGCTCCTGAATCAGGTCTCCCAACCACTTCTCGAGCACGAGGCGGTTGCGCAGGGTCCGCCGCATGCTGATCACCCAGGCCGCCACCGCGACGCCGATCGCCGCTCCGCCGACCAGGCCGGCGACGGTGTAGGCGCGGGCCACGTCGGCGAACAACCGGCTCACGGTCAGCGCGATGCCGAGCCCGAACACGGCGCCCAGCACCAACATCAGCCGGGCCTCCAAACCGCCGACGTTCAGCGGCGGTCGCCCTGCAGCGGGGGTGTCCGGCAGCTGGTCGGCCGGCGGGGAGGTCAAACCGAACTCGGTCGCCATGTCGGCGACCTCTTTGTCGACGCCTGCGTCGACGTCACGCACCACTTCCTGAAGCCGCTCGACGACGTACAACTCGAACTCCGGCAGGCGCCTGCGATTGATCTTTGCCGCGTCTTCGGCCAGCTCACCGCGCACCGACGTGCACCGCTTCCGGGCGAAGTACGCCAGCTGCACTTTGGCCTGCTGGATCCGGCTGCGCAGCGCGATCGTGCGTTCCGACTTGGTCACTCGGCCGTCTCGCAGAACGTCGCTGCGCTCCTGGCGCAGCGCCGTCACGCGGGCCGCCCGCCCGACGCCAGTGGCCGCGTCTTCGTGTTTGGACAGAGTGCGCCGGAGCCGGGACTGCCATGCGCGCAGGCGATTTCGTCGCGACAGGTCGTCTTTGCCCCAATGCTGCTGCAGTGCGTCGGCCAACTCGTCGAGGGTCGGCTCCCCCGTCTCAGGCGCCCCGGCCACACCTACCCAGACGATCTCGGTGTACCTGGAGTCGTGGGCAGTCACCACTGCGCGGTCGGCGGCAAGAACGTCGCGCCAATCCCGGTGCACGTCGATCTTGGTGACGACGCCGAGCACCAGATCGGTGTTGGCCGCGGCGGAGTCGAGCAGTTGGCAGTCCGACGCCGTGAGGGGCGCAACTGCAGATGTGACGAACACCACCGCCGCGGGACCCTCGCCCTCCGCGATATCGCTTGCCTCGACGAAGGACAACTCCGGTAGCCGTGCTCGCATGGCCGCGATCAGGCTGGTCGCGCCGGCCAACCACGGTCCGGTGACCAGGACGACGTCGCGAGTTTGCACCCCCGGGCCCGTCGAGATGTCCGGATGCAAGGCCGTCACCAGCGCGTCAACCGCCGCGAGATCGGCAGTCACGTGCAGCCGCCGCCACGAGCGCGTTGCCAGAGCCGCAACGATCCTTTGACGATGTCCTGTCCGCACGCCCGGTGCAGGTCGCTCACCGGGCCGCCGCGGTAGTCCTGCCACGCCGCGGCCCGGCACAGGTGTGCCGCCGGATCGTCGCGGGGGTCAACGGTCATGCCTGCAGCTTCCACCACGTCCACCGCCGCTGCCATGCGCGCGATCAGCGTGTCGTCGTCCCGCAGGAAATCGTCGACCCGTGATCCGATGCCGTCACGGTCCGTCGCCGCCAGAGCGGCCAGGGCGGCGGCCGTCGCCCGCACGCGGCGATAACCGGCCTCCGCGAACATCGCTCTCAGAGCGGCCCGGACACCGTCCACGCCGCTGTGACGACGCAGCAGACGCTGCACACCGGCGGCATCGACGCCGGGGTGTGCACGCAGCGCGAGGAGTCCGATCATGATTCCGGCCAGGTCCAGCTCGCCGAGCAGCCGTGTCCGTGCCTGCTCCGGAAGGTGTTGCGCAGCCGAGAAGAACCCGTCGACGGAGCCCAATTCCACGGGCTCGGTGGCCAGCACGCGCAGGGTTTCCATCAACGGCTCATCGACGTTCACGACGGCCAGGTTCGCGACCATTGGCACCGTTGGCACCCCGGTCAACGCCTGGTAGCGCAGGCAACGCGCGCGGGCGCTCGCGGTGGGGCCGCCGGCACGCAAACTGGACCGAATTCCTAACAGATCGACCTTGTTCAACACCGCCATCGTCGACCCCGCCGACGCCGACTCCGCGATCGCGGCCCGATCCTCGGGCTTGACCACCTCAGCCACCACATGCACGGCCACCTCGCCGTCACGGCCCACCGCAACTCCGCCGGCCGCCAGCGCGCGGGCGACGGTGTCGCGGCCGACACCGCGCCTGCCGTGCACGGACGCGACCAGCGGGAGCGCTGAGCTGCCAACGATGGCGTCGACGCCGCGGTGTGACATCTCGTCGGCGAACCGTGCGATGCGCGCATCGAACAGCGCGTGCCCCATGTTGTTCCTCATGTCCCCCACCCGGCCTGCGACACGGACCTCATCAACAAGTAAAGGGCACGGACGGCGGTCTCACCGGAGGCAATTCGACGCGCGAACTCGTGCAGTTTTCAGGTCCATCCCGTGATGGAGCCCGATGTGGCACCCGACCCCGATACGGTGCCGATCTGACTAGCGCCTGCGCACGGCGTTTCGAGGGCATCCAAGGCAACTGTTAGGTATCAATCTGCACCACATGGCGAGACCACCCGAGTTCATGGGCCACCATTGACGGATGCAGACGCGCGGTGAAGAGCTGTCTCAGGCCGGGCAGCCGCCGCAGCATCTGCACCGTAAGGTGACGAGCTTCCGGTCCCGCCGATCCACCCTCACCGACGCACAGCAGCGGACCTGGGCACGCCGCTGGCCCGACCTCGGCACCGACACCGCCACGGATCCCGTCGACACCTTGAGCTGGTTTCATCGGTCGGCACCTGTTGTTCTTGAAATCGGTTGCGGCACAGGGACTTCCACTGCCGAAATGGCCATCCTGGAACCGGACGTCGACGTCGTCGCAGTCGAGGTGTATCGGCGGGGGTTGGCGCAACTGCTGGGTGCGATCGACCGCGAGGGCATCACGAACATCCGGCTAGTCCGTGGAGACGGCGTGGACGTCCTCGAGCACGGTTTCGGCACCGAATCTTTGGTCGGGGTTCGGGTGTTCTTCCCCGACCCCTGGCCCAAGTCCCGGCATCACAAGCGCAGGTTCGTCCAGCCCGCGACCGTCGCGTTGATCGCCGATCGGCTGGTCGGCGGCGGTGTACTGCACGTCGCCACCGACCACCAGGAGTACGCCGAGCAGATCGCCGAGGTCGGCGATGGTGAAGCCCGGCTGAAACGGGTAGACCCCGGAGCGTCACTGCCGATTTCGGTGCGTCGCCCGGTAACCAAGTACGAGTCCAAGGCGCGCCGGGCCGGCAACGCCGTCACCGAGCTGCTCTGGGAGAAGGGGGCGGAGTGAGCGTTACCGAAGAGATCCCGGTCGCCACCGTCGGAACGGAAACGCCGGTCGCGTACCGGCGGGTGCTCCTGGTCTGGGATGCTCCGAACCTCGACATGGGGCTCGGGTCGATCCTCGGTGGCAGGCCCACCGCGGCACACCGTCCGCGTTTCGATGCACTCGGGCGGTGGCTGCTCTCCCGCACCGCCGAGCTGGCCGAGGGTTCCCCCGACGTCCTCTTGGAACCTGAGGCGACTGTTTTCACCAACATCGCGCCCGGCAGCGCCGATGTGGTCCGGCCGTGGGTCGAGGCCTTGCGTAACGTCGGCTTCGCGGTCTTCGCCAAACCGAAGGTCGACGACGACAGCGACGTCGACGCCGACATGCTCGCCCACATCGCGTTGAGGCGTCAGGAGGGTCTGGCCGGCGTGCTGGTCGCCTCGGCCGACGGACAGGCGTTCCGGTTGCCGCTGGAGGACATCGCCCGGTCCGGCCTGCCGGTCCAGGTTCTCGGATTTCGCGAACATGCGAGCTGGGCGTTAGCCTCGGATAGCTTGGAGTTCGTCGACCTGGAAGACATTCCCGGCGTGTTCCGGGAGGCCCTACCGCGGGTCGGCCTCGATTCGCTGCCGGAGCAGGGGGCGTGGCTGCAACCGTTCCGACCGCTGTCGTCGCTGCTCACCGCGCGGGTCTAGAACGGACAAGGCATAGTGCGCCAGATATCGAGAGAAGTTTAGGAGCCTTAGGTGTTCGCCTGGTGGGGCCGGATGGTTTACCGCTACCGATACATCGTTATCGGTGTGATGGTCGCGCTGTGCATCGGCGGCGGAATCTTCGGCCTCAGCCTGGGAAAGCACGTTACCCAGAGCGGCTTCTACGACGAGACCAGCCAGTCCGTGCATGCCTCGGTGCTCGCCGATGAGGTTTACGGCCGAGACAGGACCAGCCACATCGTCGGCGTGGTGGAAGCGCCGGACGGCAAGAAGGTCGACGACCCGCAGTGGGCCAAGTCCGTCAAGGACGAGCTCGACAAGGTCAAGGCCGACCACCGAGACCAGATCTCCCAGTGGGGCGGCTATTTTCAGGATCCCACCAGCCCAGGCTTTGCGCAGTTCGCCACCGCCGATAAAACCAAGGCGTTCGTCTTCATCCCACTCAAGGGCGATGACGACGACACGATCCTGAAGAACTACAAGACGGTGGAGCCCGACCTGCAAAAGGTCGACGGCGGCAACATCAAGCTGGCCGGCCTCAACCCGCTGGCTGCCGCACTGACGGGCACCATCGAGACAGACCAGAAGCGCATGGAGGTGCTGGCACTGCCCCTGGTGGCGGTGGTGCTGTTCTTCGTGTTCGGCGGCGTGATCGCGGCGACCCTGCCGGTACTGATCGGCGGCCTGTCGATCGTCGGCTCGCTCGGCATCCTGCGGTTGATCGCCAACTTCGGACCCGTGCACTTCTTCGCCCAACCGGTGGTCACGCTGATCGGCCTGGGAATCGCGATCGACTACGGCCTTTTCATCGTGAGCCGCTTCCGAGAAGAGATCGCCGACGGTTACGACACCGAGGCCGCGGTGCGCCGAACCGTCATGACATCTGGCCGCACGGTGGTGTTCTCAGCGGTGATCATCGTCGCGTCGTCGGCGGGCCTGCTGCTGTTCCCACAGGGATTCTTGAAGTCCATCACCTACGCGATGATGGCCTCGATCATGCTCGCGGCGATCCTGTCGATCACGGTGCTGCCCGCGATATTGGGGATCCTTGGCCCCAACGTCGATGCGCTGGGTGTGCGGACGCTGCTGCGGGTGCCGTTCTTCCGGGATTGGAAGCCCACCAACTGGTGGCTGAACTTCCTCGCCGACAAGACCCAGAAGACCAAGACCCGCGAAGAGGTCGAGAACGGCTTCTGGGGCAGGCTGGTCAACGTCGTGATGAAGCGGCCTGTGGCATTCGCGGCCCCGATCGTGATCGTGATGATTTTGCTCATCATCCCGCTCGGGCAGCTCGCACTCGGCGGCATCAGTGAGAAGTACCTGCCGGTCAACAACACCGCCAGAGACGCGCAGGAAGAGTTCGACAGCTCGTTCCCCGGCTTCCGCACGGAGAAGCTGACCCTGGTCATCGAGGGCGCGAACGATACGCAGATCAGCGAAATCGCCAACAAGGCCGACCAGATCCCCGGCTTCACGAGCACCTGGAGTGACCGCACGGCCGACGGCAAGCTGAAGAACGAGCGGCCCGTCGCGCCCGATCCCAACGACCCCAGCAAGCCGCGGGAAGGCGCCGACCCCAACGTCACGCCCTGTCAACAGGAGGGCAAGACCTGCGTCCTGCAAAGCGGTTTGAAGGTGCGCAACGAGGCGGCCACGAAGATCGACCAACTACGTGCCATCCCCGCGCCCGAGGGCGTGCGCATATCCGTTGGCGGCACCCCGGCGCTCGAGCAGGATTCCATCCACAGTCTGTTCGACAAGCTGCCGCTGATGGTCCTCATCCTCATCACCACCACCACGATTCTGATGTTCCTGGCGTTCGGATCGTTGGTGCTGCCGATCAAGGCGACGGTGATGAGCGCGCTGACGCTCGGGTCGACCATGGGCGTGCTGACGTGGATCTTCGTCGACGGCCACGGTGAGAAGCTGCTGAACTTCACCGCGACCCCGCTCATGGCGCCGATGGTCGGCATGATCATCGCGGTCGTCTACGGCTTGTCGACGGACTACGAAGTGTTCCTCGTGTCGCGCATGATCGAGGCACGCGAACGTGGCATGTCCACCGCGGAGTCCATCCGGATCGGTACCGCGACTACCGGCCGCCTCATCACGGCGGCGGCGCTGATTCTGGTGGTCGTTGCCGGCGCTTTCGCGTTCTCAGAGTTGGTGATGCTCAAGTACCTGGCGTTCGGCCTTATCACGGCCCTGATTTTGGACGCCACGATCATCCGGATGTTCCTGGTGCCTGCGGTCATGAAGATGCTCGGCGACGACTGCTGGTGGGCGCCGCGCTGGATGCGGCGCATCCAGAACCGGCTCGGCCTGGGTGAGATCCACCTGCCGGACGAGCGCAAGCGGCCGACGGTTCGCGAGCCTGGAGACGCACTCGTCGGGGCGGGCGCGCCGGTACCGCCGCCGCCGCGGCGTCCCCATGACCCCACTCATCCCGTCGTCGAGGGTGCGACGCGCCCGGGTGCGGCACGGCCCGCACCTCGGCAAAGTCCCCCCGCCCAGGCGCCATCCGTGGCCGGTACCACCCGGATGCCCAACGCCGGTCAGCCCACCTCAGCCGAGCCGCCCACCACGCGGCTCTCGATCGCGGCGAAGAATGCCGCCAAGGCCGTGATAAACAACGCGGCGATAAACAACGCGGCGACAGCCACTCACCGCACTCCGCCGTCCGCGCCGCAACGGACAGATCATGAAATCGAGTCGTGGCTCGGCGAGCTCCGCGGAGGGCCCGGGCGCCCGCAGACACCGGGCGGCCCCCGGTCCCGCGACGAGAGCGCCGAGCCGACGACTGCAATCCCGGTGCCACGGCAGGAGCCGAGGCCGCCGAAGAAACCGAAACCGACGCCGCCGCCCCCCGCGCCGAACGCCGATGCCGAGTCCACCGAGAAGCTGCCCCGCCAAGGGCAGCCGCCTGCCGAGGACGATCGCCGTCGAGGCAGCGGGGTCAGCGCTGCGGACCTCTTGCGCCGCGAAGGCCGGCTCTGACCCGGTAGCTGTAGTCCTTTTCTGTTTGCTCATGGCACATTGAATAGGTCATTGTTGAGGCGACCGATGTGCAGGGGTGACGGATAAAGACCATCTTAGCTGGCGCCGGACGCATGAGGAGCCTGCTACTGCTGGTCCTTGCGATGGCTCTGGCGATCAGCGCCACCACAACGCCCGCGGCCCGCGCGACCGTGCTCACACCGCAGGACAGTCCCTACTGGATGCTTGCCGTCGGAGCGCGAATCTTCGTCTACAACGCCGAATCCGGCACCGACAACCGTGAGATCTATTTCAATCGCGACCTGCCCGACTCGCCGGAAGCCATGCAGTGCGCCACCTGGACAGAAGGTAGCGGCATCGCTCAGAACGGTCTGGCATTCCGGATCGAGGAGCGTTCCGATGGCTACAACGCTATTGTTTTCCCGCGCAACATATTTGCCTTCTGGTACTGGATATTCGCACCGAAGATGTTCCACACCGGCAGTGACTACGTCGACGATTGGGGCGGCCCTCAAGGCGTCGACCTCGGCGACTATCTCGGCCGCGATCGTGACACCGACGTCTACCCCCTGCGGATCTGCGCCTCGCTCGACTCCAGCAATGTATTGCGCTTCGCCGTGGCCAAAGGAACGGACCCGCTTCCTCCGCTGACGGACCCCGGCATACAGGGTGGCAGCTGGACGCTGAACATGTCGGAGTACTACCACGACGGAGAAGGCCTGACGGGCAAGAATGGCGGCACGTTTGCCGCGCATCTACCGATCGGCACTTCGCTGACTGTGGACGACACCACCCTCGACGGGCTGCCGGCGCCGTTGCCCAACTGACGAGGACCTGCTGACCTACTCGTCGGGCTTGGACGCTGTTGTGCGGACGTCGTCAGCCTGTGCCGTGATGCCCACAGACTCCTCGCCGTCAGGTGACTCGCCCGGCGCCCCGACATCCTCGTCCAACAACACGCGGATCGCACTGTTGAGGAACGCGATCGCCGGGACGGCAAGAAGCGCGCCGACGATACCGGCGAGCACGGCACCCGTTGAGATGCCCAGCACCACCGCCAGCGGATGAATCGACACTGCACGACCCATCACCACGGGCTGCAGCACATGGGCCTCCAACTGCTGCACGGCGACGATGAGCCCGAGTGTGATCAGCGCGTACACGAATCCCTTCGTCAGCAGCGCCACGACGACGGCGATGAATCCCGTCAGCACCGCGCCGACCAGCGGGATGAACGCGCCGAGGAACACCAGCGACGCCAGCGGCAGCGCCAGCGGTACCGCCATGATCGCCAGGCCGGTGCCGATACCCACGGCGTCCACCAGGGCCACGAGGAATGTGGCCCGCACGTAGCCGATCAACGATCCGAACCCCGCCCTGCCGGCTTCGCGGACCTTCTCGCGAACACCGACCGGGAAGATCCGCGTGACGAACTCGTGGATGTTGCGGCCGCCGTAGAGGAAGAAGATCAGCGTGAAGAGGACGACGAACGCGCCGGTGAGTATCTCCGTGATGGTGCTCGCGGTGGAGAGTGCGCCGGTGGTCAGCCGATCCTGATTCCTACTGATCGCGTCGATCGCCGTCTTGCCCACGTTGTCGATCTGCTCACGATTGAGGTGGGCGGGTCCTGTGCTGAGCCAGTTCGTCGCCTTTTGGATGCTGGCCTTCACCTGCGTGACGAGATCCGGCAAGCCCTCGATGAACTGGCTGACGACGAACGTCAGGATCCCCCCGACCAGCGCCAGCCCCAGCAGCAGCAATAGGAACACCGCCAGGCCCCGCGGCACACCCTTCCTGTCAAGCCAGTCCACACCCGGCACCAGCAGCGCCGAGAACATCAATGCCAGGGCCACCGGCACGATGATCAGTTCGAGGGCCTTGAACATCCACAAGAACGTGACCACCGCGGCGAATATCAGCAACAGCCGCCACGACCAGGCCGACGCCTTGCGCACCAACGGCGGGACAGCGTCGTCTTCGGGTGCGGGCATGCCGGTAGCGTAACCGCAGCCTGCGCTTGCCAACCCCCTAAGCGCTCCCGGTAATTCTCGGTCATCCCGCGGTCAGATCTCGGTTGGGCCACGTCCCCGTGAGCCGCGAGACGGTCCGATCCGGCGTGGATACCCTATAGCGCGTGTCGCAGGATGCGCCGGTGAGCGACGCCGCCCCTGGAACAGGACGTCCGCCGGGCCGGTACTGGTGGCTGCGGTGGGTCATTCTCGCGGTAGCGGCGACGGTGTTGGTCGTCGAAACGGTGCTGGTATGGGATCAATTGGCGAAAGCGTGGCGCAGCCTCTACACCGCCAGGTGGTACTGGGTGCTGGCCGCGATCGGCGCGGCGATGGCCTCGATGCACAGCTTCGCGCACATCCAGCGCACGCTGTTGCGATCGGCCGGTGTCATTGTCAAACAGTGGCGGTCGGAGACCACGTTCTACGCCGGCAACGCGCTGAGCACGACGCTGCCGGGCG
>JAVHWG010000409.1:0-3767 GCA_032159965.1 Mycobacterium sp. | reverse complement strand
GCTCGGTGCTCAAGCACCTGCCCGAAGGCGAACTGTTCGACAAGGTCCCCTATCCCGGTGCGCCGGCAGGTGCGGTGGATCTGTACCTGCAGAAAGACGTATTCCTTGCGCATTTCGGCAACGACCTTCCCGTCGACGTGGCGACCCAGTTGTGGGCGTCACAGCGGGCCGCCTCGACAGCAGCGTTCGACACACCGTCGCGCTACGCGGCGTGGAAGACCATCCCGTCGTGGTACTTCATCAGCACCGGCGACCAGATCATCACGCCGACCTCAGAACGCGCGATGGCCGCGCGTGCCAACTCCACCGTCACCGAGTTCGACGGCGGATCGCACCTCACCCTGATTTCTCACCCCGAAGCGGTGACGGCGGTGATTTTGGACGCAGCCCATCGAAGCTGAACAACCGCATCGCGGCCGACTTTCCTTTCAGCTCATGGCTTCCCCGGTCGGTGAGTTGGGCCGGACGCGATGCCAGGGCGTCGACGGTGTGTTGAGTGAGAAGGATGGTGTCGCCGGTGGTCTTGGTGAGCTGTTCGACGCGGGCGGCGACGTTTACGGCGTCGCCGATCAACGTGAACTCCAGCTTGCTGCCGCCACCGATGGTGCCGGCGATCACCACACCGGTGTTGATCCCGATGCCGATTGAAAGCGCGCCACCGAACCGCTCGTCGACCAGGCGGTCGATCATCACTGCGGCGCCCACCGCGGCGTCGGCGTGATCGGCCAAATCATTGGGCGCACCGAAGACCGCCAACGCGCCGTCGCCGAGAAACTTGTTGACATGCCCACCGGCATCGACCACGGCAGGCACCACGATCTCGAACACCGCGTTGAGTCGGGCCACGGTGTCCTCGGCGGTGTTCGCCTCGGCGAACGGCGTGAAATCCCGGATGTCGACGAACATCACCGACACCTCGCGACGCTCACCGGTGAACACATCATCACCCTGCTCGAGTAGCCGCGCCGCCAAACCGGGGTCGACATACGTGCCGAACGCCGCCTGAAGCCGTTGCCGCTCAGCCAAACCCGCCTGCATACGATTGAAGGACGCCGCCAACGCGCCCAGATCATCGTCCTGCACCACCGGCAGCCGCAGGCTGTAGTCACCGGCCCCGACCCGTTCGGCGCCCCGGGCGAGGTCCCGAATCGGTTGCAGCGACGGGGAGAACCCGAGGCCGACGCTGATCGGCACGGCAAGCACAAGCGTCAACGCACACCCTATCGCGACAGAAAGAATGGGACTGTTGCCGGCGCGGTCGACCACGGCCCCCGACCACGCGGCGAGAACGGCGAATGTGAACACCGCCGCTACCACGGACACATTCGACCGAGTGGCAAAAGTCGGGCGAGAGCGCGGCAACGAATCACCGATCTCTGTATCACCCGTGAGCGCAAGCCTGGCTGGCCGCAGCATCGACTCCACGACGGAGTGGTAAGCGATCAACTGGACACCGGTTCCCAACGCGGCGCCCAAGATTCCGTATTGGACGAGTCGCCATCCCGACCCTCCCGCCAACTCGGCAACAACGACCGATAACGCAGCCAGCCACAAGCCGGTTGCCCACACGACTCTGGGCACCGCCCTGCGTGCAAAAAAGTAGGTGCTCGCGAGGGCTGTCATTCGGTCGACTTGGTGGCCTGCCGCCCATCGCTGCAAGAGAAGCATCGATGGACGACCGAAGATGGCCATGACACATACGAGCACCGGTAGCGCCGCAAGGGTCACCGCCGCCGCTTCGAGATAACGATCGGACTTCTCGTAGGCGACGATCAGAAACGCCACGGGGAGATAGCAGGTCAGCGACACGACATATGCGATCGCACAAATCGCCCAGATATACCTCGCTGCGTGTCGATCCCACGCCCACTGCCAGATGCGGTCCATCCCGGGAGACTAGGCGTGCGCCACCTCGGCCGGTGCATAAATCTCCACAGACGCCGTCTTGCCCTTGAGAATGAGCCCGGGGCGCGCGACGAAGTCACCGTGATCCTCGTCGAGCAAGGCCCGCGTCTGCCCTGTCAGCAGAATCAGGTCCCCTGTCTGGCGGGTAGCTGACTCGACCCGTGCCGCGATGTTTACTGCGTCGCCGATCACCGAGAACTCCAATCGACCTGCGCCGCCGACATTTCCGGCCACCACCGGCCCGGAGTTCAGCCCGATCCCAACCGACAGCGCCGTGCCGAACTCGTCGCGCACCGCGTCGGAGATCTCCAGCGCCGCTCTCAACGCCCGATCGGCGTGATCGGCATACCGGCGCGGCGCTCCGAAAACCGCGAAGAGGCCGTCGCCGGCGTACTTGTCGACATGTCCGCCGTGTCGGTGAACCAGCGGGACAATCCGTTCAAAGAGCCGGTTCAGGGCCGCCACCACTTCGATCGGACGGACGCGCTCTGCGAATGTGGTGAAGCTGCGCACGTCGACGAACATCAGCGTGACGTCCAGCTCGTCAGCATGCAATGCCGCGCCTCCAAGGATGTGCTCGGCGACATCGCGGTCGACGTATGTGTCGAATGCCACTCGAATGCGTTCCCGCTCAGCCAAACCCGCGGTCATTGTGTTGAAACCGACCTGCAAGCGTCCGATCTCGCTGGCATCGTCGACGACGACGCGCGTTGTGAAGTCGCCGGCCTGGACGCGGTAGAGCGCGCGGCGCAGTTCGCGTACTCGTTCCGCGATAGACCGGGTAGCAACAATGACCGTGAAGAGACCGACGACGAGCGCGACCGCGACGAGTCCCAGGATCAGGGCCAGCGTCCGGCGCGGCTCGAACCCGACGTCTGAAAGATAGCCCACCGCCAGCGTTGCGACGCCGAGCAGTGGCACTCCTGTCGCCAGCGTCCACGCCATCGCCATCTTCAGCTGGATGCTCGGTCCGTACCGGTGACCGGCGGGTCCGCCGTCCAGTGCGCGCGCCGAGACCGGTCGCATGATCCGCTCGGCGATCAGATACCACACGGCAGTCGTGGTGACTCCGCCCAAGATCACTGCACTGAAGATGAATGCCGCAGCCGCAAGCGATTCGGTCGCTCCAAGCATCGCGAAGACGCTTGCCCCGATGCCCCATGTCAGAGCGGAAACGCGAACGGCTTCAGTAGGTGCCCCGAGCGCCATTCGCCGTTCCCGCTCCGTCGGCTTGCGGTATTGCCGAAGCCAAACGGTGCTCGTCGCGTAACGCCCTCTACGGACACGGAGCAGCACCGGCACGACGACGATCGCGAAGATGGCCAGCGCAGCCCCACCTCGCAGCAACAGCCGGTTCGTCGCGGCCGGACTGAGCAGAATCGGCGCGGCGAAAGAAAGAAGGACGAACACCAGGGCGCCGCCCGAAACGCTGACCAGCACAGCGCCCCAGATCCAGCGCCTGAACGTCGCATACCGCAGCGGATCGACGGGTTCCTCGAGACAACCGCGACCATCCGCCGACTCGAGTCGGGGCGGCGTCGTACCGGCTGAGGCTAAGGGCACGAAAGTGAGCTTGGCCGTCGATTGAGCGACCGCCTAGCGTAGTCGGCTACTCGACTCACGTATGGCCCGTTACGCTGCGCAAATGCCGCCACTGAGGCGCTGCTGCAAGAAATGCTCGATGAGTTTGCGCTGCGGAAGCTGGTGCACGCCTACTGTCGCGCCGTCGATCGCAGCGACTTCACGACGTTGCGGGATCTCTACCACGAGGACGCCATCGACGCCCACGGAGAGTTCTCGACGGGAAGTGTCGACGAGTTCCTCGGCACGCTGGCCGCGTCCCGTCCACACATCCGGTCGAT
>JAVHWG010000343.1:0-17506 GCA_032159965.1 Mycobacterium sp. | reverse complement strand
TTCGACGCTGGCTACTTCTGGCACTACAACGAATCGTGGGTTGGCGGCTCCGCCGGGCCGGGCGAAAAGGCTTACGTCGCAGGGTTGATCCTGACGGTCTTCGCGATGCGCTGTGCCGCCGCCATCGGCTTCCTGCAGATGAAGCGCTGGGGCCAGCAATGGATGATCATCACCTGCTGGATGGGCGTGGTGATCTGGACTGCCTACGTGTTCAACATGACCATGTACGCCGACGTCCGCTACGCCGGCGTCGTGTTCCCGGTCATCGGCTGGTGGCTCTACGACATCTTCTACATCACCCCCTTTCTCGCAATCCCCTACTTGCACACCGTCAACCGCGAAATCTTCTCCGACTGAACCTGCCCGAGGAGCACACCATGACTACTGCATCGCCCACCGAGGAGCGGGACAAGGCCGACGACCTTCCGCCCGGTACCACTCCCTACTACGCACGCATGCACAAGTGGATCAAGCGGGCCGTACTGGTCTGCCTCGTCGCCCTTGTCCTCGAAGGTGCATTCACATTGCCGTTCATGGCCATCTACTACGGCTACCCGACGTTGAGCCTCACGCAGATCTGCAGCGAGCTGTTGAAGGTCCGGTACTCCGATGACACGTTGGAATGCAAGGCGCCCTATCCGATACTCGGGCCGCCCGAGGGGGCCGAGGGCAAAGACACCGCAAGAGACAAGTGGGGCATCCAACCCGTACCGCAATACCACCGACTCGGCTTCCGGGAACTCGTGCGCATCCATGACCAGCGCGTCGCCCGCCAGGCCGGTGCTGCTGCGCAGCAGGGGGCACAGCATCCATAACGAAGATGCCGGCGCGATGAACATGAAGTCGGCTGAAGAGCATGCGAACAACTGGGATCTTCGTCACGAAGATTTCAACGACCACGATTTTCTGTACACCGTGTACTCGGTGATGAGGCGGAAAGTTCCGTTCGCCCATACCGACACACCCTTCCTCAGCGCGACACCCGGTGGTGCGTGGGTGGCGGTGCGCTATGACGAGTGCTACAAGATCCTGCAGGACTGGGAGCACTTTTCCAGCAACCCGACGCCCGAGGCGTCCGAACAGCTGGCCGGCGATATCGTCATCACCCTCGACCCACCGCGACAGCAGAAGTTTCGCAAAGTGCTCAACCCATACTTCTCGCCAGGTCGAATGAAGGCGTTGCAATCGCAGATCCGAATGGAAACAGACCGATTGATCGACACCTTCATCGAGGCGGGTACTGGCGACCTCGCGCAAGTCGCCTGGCGTCAGCCCGGGATCGTATTCTTCAAATACCTCCTCGGCATGCCGATCGACGATGTTCCGTTGTGCATCGAGTTGACCGACACTGCGCTCAACGGGGATGCGGAGGACGCTCGCATGGCAGCGTGGGGCGGGTTGTATCAGCACCTGCACGATGCGATCTCGGCACGAACCACCCAGCCCGCGCGCGACGACATCGTCGACGTCCTTCTCACGGCCGAGATCGACGGTGAAAGGCTTCCGTTCGGTGACATCGTCGCCAACGCGATGCTGTTGGTGCAGGCGGGCCTCGAAACCACTGCGAATGCAATGTCATTCGCATTTCACTATCTCGCGACACACCCCGACGAACGGGACCGACTCATCCGTCAACCCGACATCATGCCCTGGGCAGTCGAGGAGTTCATTCGGTTCGCCGGATCGATACACGGCATTCCCCGGACCGTCACAAGGGAAGTCGAACTCAGTGGACACACGTTCTGCCCAGGCGATTCGGTCCTCGTCAACTACGCCTCCGCCAATCGCGACGCGGACGAGTTTCCCGACCCGGATCGATGTGTTCTTGACCGTAAAGTCAACCGGCACCTGGGGTTCGGTGCAGGAGTTCATCGGTGCCTAGGCTCCAATTTGGCGCGCCTCGAGTTCCGAATCGGCATCGAACAGGTTCTCGGCAGAATGCCGGACTACACGCTCGCCCCCGGTGCTGACGTTGCGTTCCACGGCAACTCGGTGACGCGTGGGTTTCGCCGGATACCCGTCGCGTTCACTCCAGGTGAGCGATGTGAAGCCATATGACGTATCGCATCGTCCAGTGGACAACCGGCAATGTTGGTCGGCGATCGGTACGGGCCGTCGTCGCGAACCCCACCATGCAACTGGTCGGGTGTTACGCGTGGTCGGACCGCAAGGTCGGCCGCGATGTCGGTGAACTGTGCGGGATCGAACCCCTGGGTGTGACGGCCACCGACGACGTCGCTGCCCTGCTCGCGCTCAAGCCGGACTGCGTGGTCTACAACCCGATGTTCGCCGACGTCGACGAGTTGGTCCGTATTCTCACCGCCGGCATCAACGTGGTGACCACGTCCGAGTTCATCACCGGCCACTTCCTGGGTGCGGGCCGTGATCGCATCCGCGACGCATGCGAACTCGGCGGTTCGACCATATTCGGCAGCGGGATCAACCCGGGCCTGATTCAGCTTCTTGGCATCGTGTCGGCGGGGCTCTCGGAACGAGTGGACAAGGTCTCCATCACGGAATCCATTGACACCACCATCTACAACTCGCCCGCCACGGAGATGCCGATGGGCTTCGGTTATCCCGTCGATCAGTCTGATCTTCAGGAGATCACGGCAATGGGCTCCGGCATCTTCCGGGACGGCGTGCTGCTGGTCGCCGACGCCTTGGGAGTGGAGCTCGACGAGGTGCGTTGTGACGCCGAGTACGCCCAGGCCACTGAAGATCTTCACCTGCCGGGTGACTGGACGATCCGAAAAGGTTGTGTCGCCGGCGTCGACGTCCGCTGGAAGGGGATCGTCGGTGATAAGGAGGTCATCGAGATTCGCGGACGATGGCGCAAGGGGCAGTCACTGGACCCGGATTGGCAGCTGGACATGGGTTACACAATTGAGGTGCTGGGCACGCCGACGATAAAGACCACACTGAGTTTCCTTCCACCGCCGGGCTTTCAGGGTGAAACATTGGATGACTACATCATGTTGGGTCTGACCATCGTCGCGATGCCGGCGATTACCGCGATACCTGCCGTCGTCGCGGCACCTGCCGGTATTGCCACCTACACCGACCTGCCGCTGCTGCTTCCACGCGGAGTGCTCAGAACCGGCTGAAAGGAAAGGGCGTTGATGCCTCAAGAGCCATATCGAATCATCCAGTGGATGACCGGAGATGTCGGACAGGTAGCAGTCCGACACTTCGCGGACAACCCCGTGTTCGACCTGGTCGGTGTCCTTGTGCACACACCGGAGAAGGTCGGCAAGGATGCGGGCGAGATTGCGGGCATCCCGCCGATCGGCCTTGTCGCAACTGACGATATCGATTCGATGGTCGCCCTCGATGCCGACTGTGTGTTCTACACGCCCATCATCATGGACGTCGAGACAGTCTGTCGACTTCTCCGATCCGGCAAGAACGTAGTCACGACAAGCGGATTCTTCCATCCGTCCAAAGACTTTCGGGAGGACGGCGCGACAATTGAGGCTGCCTGCCAGGAGGGCGGAACCAGCTTCCACGGCGGCGGCATTCACCCGGGCTACGCGGGCGACCTACTGCCGCTCACCCTCGCGCGTGTGGTCAGCAAGATCCAGAAGATCCAGGTATACGAAGTCGTCAACGTGCTTACCGACGCCCCGCTGGACCACATCGACTGGATGGGATTCGGCAAGGACAAGGACGAATTCCTCTCCACGCCGACCATCTTGGGACTCGGTGTGCCCTTCTTCGCTCAGTCGATGTACATGATCGCCGAGGGTCTCGGTGTCGAAATCGACGACATCACCGCAGATCTGAAGGCGGCCGTCGCAACCAAGGACATCCGGCACCATCTTGGTGTGATCCCCAGCGGCACGGTCGCCGCCCAACATCACGAATGGACCGCATGGGTCGATGGTCAGCCGCTCATCGCCTTTCACGCCATCTACTTAACCGCCCGCGCCGACGGTCTCGAGCCAGCGTGGGACTGGGGCAAGACGCGCTATCGAATCGTGATCGAGGGAGATCCCCCAACGGAACTACGCTCGAGGGTGTCGATGAACCCGACGGAACAATGGCGCATCCCGGCTACAACTGGACCGCGATGAGCGCCATCAATGCGATTCCCGATGTGTGCGATTCTGCGCCCGGCTGGATCAACCACTTGGATCTCGGCCTGATTCGGCCACGGGGCCTGGTGCGCAAATGACCGCCGGCACAGCGACACCCAGCATTTTCGATGCCGGACTGCCGACGCTCACATACGACGTCACGGAATCTCCGCGGGAGGTCTACCCACGCATTCGAGAAGCACAGCAACTGTCCCCGATTGCCATCGGTCCACTGGGTCCTGAAGTCCTCGGATACCGGCTCGCCCGAAACATGCTTCGCGACAGTCGATTTACGATTCCGCCGGGCCTACACCTCACTGCCCAAGGGGTGACCTCCGGTCCGCTGTGGGAAAGAGTCGTGGGCAGCATCATGTGTGCAGAAGGAGCCGAGCACCAACGGCTGCGCAGCCTGGTCTCCAGAGCATTCACGCCACGCGCTGCGGCGCGTCTGCACAACACGATCGGCTCCGTGATCAACGAACTGGCCGACCATGTCACCGACGCCGGCCGCTGTGACATCGTCACCGACATCGCACGGCCCTACCCGATCCCGATCATCTGCGCGCTGCTTGGTGCCCCCCGGGAAGACTGGGAACAGTTTTCGCTGTGGGCCGAGGAAATCTTCAAAATGGTCAGCTTCGCCGTCAACCTGATCGACGAAGTGCCCGCAGTCATCCGCGCTTGGGGTGAACTTGACGACTACGTCGACAGCATGATCGCCGAACGACGGAACCATCTGACTCAGGATCTCCTGTCCGATCTCATCCGGGCCGAAGACGGCGGAGACCGGCTCAACGCGGACGAACTGCGCATGACGGTGGCCAGCCTGCTGGTCGCGGGGACGGATACCACCCGCAACCAGTTGGCCGCGTCCCTGCAGGTGCTGTTCGATCACCCCGAACAATGGGCGATGCTCCGTGACCGTCCCGAACTTGCCATGCCCGCGGTCGAGGAAAGCATGCGGCACTCGCCGGCGGTCTGCAGCACCTTGCGCACGGTGAAGGAGGACGTCGAGCTCAACGGATACATCCTTCCCGCGGGCACGTTCATCTTCATCAATACTTTTGCGGCCAACTGTGATTCAGCCGTGTACGACGATCCTGACCGCTTCGACATCACCCGCGAGGCACCGCCGGCGATCCTGACATTCGGTGGCGGTGCTCACTACTGCCTCGGCGCGAATCTGGCCAGGCTCGAACTGGCCGAGGCGCTCAAGATCCTCGCGGGCCGGATGGCCAACCCCCGCCGGGTCGGACCGGCCCCGTGGAAGCCGATGCTCGGCATGAGCGGCCCGACGAGCCTGAAGGTTGATTTCGACGCGATCACGTCCGGAGGCCACTGATGGATGACGCACCGTCGCGGCTGCACCACGTCGTCTTCGCCGTCGCGGCGCCACGGCACGCAACTGTGGCGCAGATGTTCACCGAACTCGGCTTTGTCTTCCAGCCTGCCGAGCTCACGGAGCTCGGACTGCGAATAAGCCTTGCCTGGGATCGTGGAATTGAGTTGATCAGCCCGATTCCCGGGGCGACGGCAGCAGTGGCAGCGTCGGTCAGCGAGTTCCTGGATGCCCACGGCGACGGCGTCTACACCGTGGTGATCCAAGTCCCGGGAGCCTCTGCCGCCGAGTCGGTTACGCAGCGATACGGCGCTAGCATTCGTTTTCGGCAGAAGTTCGAGGGCGACGGCTCCCGTCTCGAAGAGGTCGACCTGTCGGTCCTCGGCCTGCCATTGACTTTGCTGGACACGAATATCCCGTGACCGGCGCCCGTGAACTTCCGCAGATCACGTACGAGGAGATGCCGATGTCCCTCGACCGCGCCGCGGCGTGGGCCAAGGTCAGGGACGCCGGCCCCGTGCTGTACGGCGAAGGTTGGTATTTCCTCACCCGACGGGAGGATGTGCTTGCCGCACTGCGCAATCCCGCGGTTTTCTCGTCGCAGAGAGCGTTCGACGGAATGGTCAGTCCGGTGCCGATGGTTCCGCTGGCATTCGACCCTCCTGAGCACACCCGCTTTCGGAGGATCCTGCAGCCATTCTTCAGCCCGCAGTCACTGGGCGCGATGCTGCCGTCCCTGCAGTCGCAGGTGGTCGACATCATCGAGCCGATTGCTGGTCGGAGCCGGTGCGAGGTGATGGCCGAGCTCGCCGTTCCTTATCCGTCGCAGGTGTTCCTCACGTTGTTCGGGCTGCCGCTCGAGGATCGTAATCGGCTGGTGGCATGGAAGGACGCCATCATCGGCCTCGCCCTCGAAAGAGACCCCGAGGCCGTTGATCTCACCCCGGCCGCACAGCTGTTTGCCTATCTCTCGGAAACTGTCGAGACCCAACGCCAACACGCCCGCGAAGGCGTGTTGTCTGAGATCCTGCACGGCGACGACCCCCTCACCGACGCTGAGGCGATAGGGCTGTCGCTGGTATTCGTCCTGGCCGGCCTGGACACCGTGACGTCGGCCATAGGTGCGGCACTGTTGCAACTGGCGCAGCACCCCGGCTTGCGCCGCGAACTCTGCGAAAAGCCTGATCAGATCGGCGTATTCGTCGAAGAGATGATCAGGTTGGAACCGCCGGCACCCATCGTCGGACGCGTGACCACCGAGCCGGTCACTATCGCCGGAACCACGTTGCCGGCAGGCGCAGAAGTGCGCCTGTGTCTAGGCGCCATAAACCGCGATGGCAGCGACGCCACCTCCGGCGATGACGTAGTGATGGATGGCAAGGTGCACAAGCACTGGGGATTCGGCGGCGGGGTGCACCGGTGTCTGGGATCCCACCTGGCCCGGATGGAATTGAAGCTCGTCGTGGCCGAATGGCTCAACCGCATCGCCGATTTCGAGCTCGAACCCAGCTACCAACCCGCCATCACCTGGCCATCGGCCACGTGCACCCTGCCCACGCTCCCCCTACGGATCCGTGGGCGTGCCCAGTGATGTCAGCAGCTGTTCCCAATTGAAGGAGTACCAATGACGCTCAACCCATCGACCGAGCGCAAGTACCGGGTTATTCAGTGGGGCATCGGCAACGTCGGAACGATTGCTCTGCGCCACTTCGCGCACAACCCCACGTTCGAGTTGGTGGGCGTGCTGTGCAACCGTCCCGAGAAGGTTGGCAAGGACGCCGGTGAACTTGCCGGTGTTGCACCGATCGGCGTGCTCGCAACCAACGACAAAGAGACGATCGAGGCACTGGACGCTGATTGCGTGTTCTATGCCCCGCTGTGGTCCGATCCCGACGAAGTGTGCCGCCTGCTGCGCGGCGGCAAGAACGTCGTCGCGTCCGGGGGCGCCTGGTGGTACCGAACCGAACACAACGCCGTGGACATCGACAAGATCGAGGCGGCATGCCAGGAGGGCGGTACGTCGTTCCACGCGGGCGGGGTCAATCCCGGGTTCGCCGGAGACCTGCTCGTTCTCACGCTGGCCCGAATCGTCAGCCGAATCGACGCCATCCACATCTACGAGGTGGTCAACTTCGGCAAGGACACCCTGAAGTACCTCTACGAGATGGGCATGGGCAGCGACGCCGAAGAATTCCTGGCCGGCCCCAACCTGCTGGGCAACGCGTGGCCGTTATTCGCGCAATCGATGGCCATGGTGGTCGACGGTCTCGGCAAGACCGTCGACAAGTACACCACCGACGTCGAACTGGGCACCGCGGCGCGCGACATTCACTTCGAAGGTAAAGAGACCAGCGACATGCCCGGATTCAAGGGCGTGATCAATAAGGGTACCGTCGCCTCCCAGCATCACACCTGGACCACCTGGGTGGACGGCAAGCCCTTCATCACCTTCCACGAGATGTACACGATGGACGAATACGATGCCATTGAGCCGCAACCCGATTGGGGCGGTCACTACCACTACCGCATCCTGATCGAGGGTGACGAATCCACCGAGCTGATCCTGCAGGCACCCGCAGACCCCCAGGGCAACTACCCCAAACCCGGCTACACCTGGACATCGATGGGCCCCGCCAACGCGATCCCCGCCGTCTGTGACGCACCACCGGGGTTCCTCACCCACAAGGAACTCGGGCTGATGCCACTGCGCGGCGTCGTGCGCACATGACACCGCAGTTGTGAATGCGACACCAGACCTCCGACAGCCACGTCGGCGACTAACCTAGGCTTTGCCCATGAGCAATGATTCAGCCGCGGCGTTGCGCGAAGAACGAGGCAACTGGAGGACGAAACACCTGCAGACATACTTGCGGTCAGGCGGTGCCGAGGGCCATGTCATGGACATCAGGCAGGCCGGCGGCCACGCGTTCACCACGCACTGTCTGATCAGACTCAAGGGCCGCAAGTCCGGCAGGACTCGCATCACGCCGCTGATCTACGGCGACGTCGGGGGCGAGGTAGTGATCGTCGCCTCCAAAGGAGGCGCCGACGAGCATCCGGACTGGTACCGCAACCTCTGTGAGAGTGAGCACGTCGACGTGCAGATCGCGACACAGGCCTTCCGCGCAACCTGGCGTGAGCCGAAAGATGTTGAGCGGCACTCGATCTGGAACTTTATGGTCGAGATCTACCCGCCGTATCTGTCCTATCAGGCATCGACGGAACGACATATTCCAGTGGTGATGCTGAGTCCCGGCGCCGCTATCGATGTTTTTCAGGAGTCAGATATTCAGTCCCCGTAGGGCGGACAGGATCCGATCCGCTGAAAAATTCTGTCAATGTGCTGTGAAGCAGCGCAGGACGTGTTGCACTCAAGGGGCATCGGGACAGAGCACGCACGAAGGGGGTAGGACATGTCCATCAAGGCCGTTACGACTCTTATCGCGGGATGCGCAGCCGTCGCTGCGGCGGTGGGTTCCCTCACCCTTGCACCCGCCAGCGCAGACACCGCCACGTGCGTCGACGCCTGGAACAGCCGAGCCAATTCGGCTGCGCAACAGGACCTGTCCGAGTTTTTCGCAGACGACGGCGCCGGCAATGTCATCGTCGGGTCGAAGGACGGCGACTGCATCCTCGCCGCCCACAACATCCTCAAGCCGACATACGTGGTGTACGCGCAGGGTGACGACGATTTCGAGTTGGCAGACGGCGGCCCGGGCGACGAATTCTGGCAATACGTAGCGACCGTCACGCCCGTCAACGTGATTCTTACGGAATCAGGCAAGGTCGAGTCGGTCTCGGCGTAGATCCACCACCGCAGTAGCTCAGCGAGCGCTTGGTGCGGGCGGAGGGACTCGAACCCACACGCTCTTTCGAGCACGGGCACCTAAAGCCCGCGCGTATACCATTTCGCCACGCCCGCAGACTGCCGATATTACTCGGCGATCGCCTCTCGCTTTCGCCAGTCTGAATCCTCTGCGGCGACCTGCCGTGGGCGATCGCACAATTTCAGATTCGCGGCGAGGGTCGCAGGACCGCAAGCGGTACCGTCGTTGCATGTCCACGACGCGGCGTAGGAGGCCAGCGGTCATCGTGCTGGTGATCGTCGCCGCGCTGACCTGCCTGGCGCTGGGCTGGTGGCAGTGGCAGCGCTACGAGTCGGCGACGGGCACCGGCCAGAACCTCGGCTATGCCCTGCAGTGGCCGGTGTTCGCGGCGTTCGTCGTGTACGCGTACCGCAAGTTCGTCCGGTACGAAGAAGAGCCGCCGCAGCTGCGTGACCCGAACACCATCACCGAGATCCCCGACGGGCTATTGCCCGAACGCCGCCAGCCGGCCGCCCCCGAGCCCGACGATCAAGCTCTCACCGACTACAACGCATACCTGGCGCAGCTCGCCGAATCCGACAAGAGACACGACAGGACTCCCCGATGACATCGCAGACGACTTCGGAGCCGAACAAGATACGGACGGCGCTCATCGCTTACCGGGTGATGGCGTGGGCGACGGGCATCTGGCTCATCGCACTGTGTGTCGAAGTCGTGCTGCACTACGTCCTGCACAACGAAATCGCATGGGTCGCTGCAGTTCACGGCTGGGTATACCTCGTGTATCTGCTCGCCACCCTGAACCTGGCCGTCAAGGTCCGCTGGCCATTGGGGACCACGGTCCTCACATTGCTGGCGGGCACGATTCCCCTGCTCGGAATCATTCTCGAGCACTTCCGCAGCAAGCAGGTCAAAGAACGGTTCAACCTGTCAGCGCCCGCAGCGCCGGTAGCAGCTGCGCCAGCGCACGACCACGGTGAGACAGAGAGTCCTTCTCCTCAGGACTGAGCTGCGCGGCGGTGCACTGCAGCCCGTCCGGGACGAACAACGGGTCGTACCCGAAACCGCGGTCGCCGCGCCCCTCCCGCGCGATCCTGCCCGGCCAGCTACCCCGCACCACCACTTCGCGGTCGGCCGACACCAACGCGCTGGCCGACACGAATGCCGCGCCGCGGCGTTCGTCGGGCACATCGCGAAGCTGAGCCAACAGCAGCGCATTGTTGGCGCGGTCGTCGCCGTGCACGCCCGCCCAGCGGGCCGACAGCACACCCGGCATGCCGTTGAGTGCGTCCACTTCAAGTCCGGAGTCGTCGGCCACGCATGGCAACCCCGTCGCCGCGAACGCGTCCCGCGCCTTTGCCGTCGCGTTCTCCTCGAACGTCAGGCCCGTCTCCGGTGCCTCGTCGAAAGCATCGACATCAGACAGCGACACCAGCGAAATGGCGGTCAACCCTGCGCCATCGAGCACTCGCCGCATCTCGGCCAGCTTCTTACGATTACGGCTGGCCACCAGCAGGCGGATCACCTCAGCTGCCGAACGCCTTCTTCTGCGGCGGCCCCTCGGGCAGCACGCCCGGATACGGTTCTTCCAACGCGGCCCGCTGGATCTCGAACAGCGTCTCCGTTGCTCCCAGCGCCGCATCGAGCAGCTTGTCCAACGTCGAGCGCGGGAACGTGGCGCCTTCACCGGTGCCCTGGACCTCCACCAGCGTCCCGGTGTCAGTGGCCACGACGTTCATGTCGACCTCCGCGCGCGAATCCTCCTCGTACGGTAGGTCCACCCGTACCCGTCCATCGACCACACCGACGCTGACGGCGGAGATCATGCAGGAAAGCGGTCGCGGGTCGGTCAGCTTGCCCGCCGCCGAGAGGTAGGCCACCGCGTCGGCCAGCGCAACGTAGGCGCCGGTGATCGCCGCGGTACGGGTGCCGCCGTCGGCCTGCAGCACGTCGCAGTCGAGCGCGATCGTGTTCTCCCCCAACGCGCCCAAGTCGATGCACGCCCGCAGCGACCGGCCGATCAATCTGCTGATCTCCTGGGTACGTCCGCCTAGTCGGCCCTTCACGGACTCGCGATCCGATCGCGTATGCGTGGCCGCCGGCAGCATCGCGTACTCGGCGGTCAGCCAGCCCTGGCCACTACCCTTGCGCCACCGCGGCACCCCGTCGGTCACACTCGCCGTGCACATCACGCGCGTCTCGCCGAACTCAACCAGTACCGAGCCGGCGGGATGAGAGGTGAATCCGCGGGTAATCGTCACGGGCCGCAACTCGTCGTCTTCGCGGCCATCCTCTCGACTGGACATCCCGCCAACCCTAGTGGGTGACTTCGAACGACTCCTGGCACACCACGGCGCGTACTGGACCGTCGAATTCGGCCTTTGCCTCGGTGATGACATCCTCACGCGACGTCCACGGCGGAATGTGCGTCAACAGCAACTCGCCCACGTGTGCGCGCTGCGCGATCTGCCCCGCCTCGGTGCCGGACAGATGCAGATTCTCGGGGCGTTCACCCGGCGCATGTGTCCACGACGCCTCGCACAAGAAGACGTCCGCGCCCTGAGCCAGGTCGACGATCGCATCGCACATTCCGGTGTCGCCGCTGAAGGTGAACACCGCGCCGGACGAGTCGGTGATCCGCATCCCGTACGCCTCGGTCGGATGACACACCGAACGGGGCAGCACCCGCAGCGACCCGAACTCGACCTCTTCTCCGTCGGTCCAATGCCGCACGTCGAAGATGTCCGAAAAGTCGTCGAGTTCCCCGCCGAACGGCGACGAAGCCTGAGCCAGCCGCCCAAAGGTGTCGCTGGGCCCGTACATCAGTGCCTTGCCGACTGCCGGGATCGGATGGTAGCGGCGCCATACGAACAGCGACGGAAGATCGATGCAGTGATCGACGTGCAGATGGCTGAGAAGAACGTGCACGTCGTTAGGGTTCGCGTGCCGCTGCAGCGATCCGAGCACACCGTTGCCGAAGTCGAGAACCAACGACGGAGCGTCCGGCGCCGTCAGCAAGTAACCAGACGCCGGCGAATCCGGTCCGGTGACGCTGCCCGAACACCCGAGCACGGTGACTTGCACAAGACCAGCTTGCCACGTCGTCTGTGCCATTGACGAAGAGTCCGCAGCAATTCGCGCAAGTTACGCGGGCAGGGTCATCCAGGTGGTCATGACGGGGCGCCCACGTGACGCCGGACGGGGTGCACACCGTCCAGGGCCGGCCCCAGGAACCGCGACGCGAGCCGTGTGAACGCCTCCGGATCACCCGTCGCTTCGAACACCCGCGTGGCCGGCGGCGCGTCATGGGGCCGCAGCACATCGAGCTCAGAGAGCACTCGGAGAAGATCCTTGGCGGTCTCCTCGGCGCTGGACACCAGCGTCACCGCCTCGCCCATCGCAAGCTGAATCAGTCCGGAGAGCAGCGGGTAATGCGTGCAACCCAGGACGAGGGTGTCGACGTCGGCGCGCTGCAGCGGTTCCAGATAACCCTCGGCCAACCCGAGCACCTGCCGCCCGCTGGTGACGCCGCGCTCGACGAAGTCCACGAACCGTGGGCACGCCACGGCGGTGATCTCGACGTCACGCGCGGCCGCGAAGGAGTCCTGGTAGGCGCCCGACCCGATGGTCGCGGCCGTGCCGATGACGCCGATGCGGCCGTTGCGCGTGGTGGCGACGGCGCGGCGCACGGCAGGCAGGATCACTTCGACGACGGGCACGCCGTAGCGTTCCCGCGCATCCCGAAGACACGCCGACGACGCCGTGTTGCAGGCGATCACCAACGCCTTCACACCGCGGGCCACGAGGTCGTCACCGATCGCCAGCGCATGCGCGCGCACCTCGGGAATGGTCAGCGGGCCATACGGTCCGTTGGCGGTGTCGCCGACGTAGATGATGTCCTCGTCGGGCAATTGGTCGATGATCGCGCGCGCCACGGTCAGGCCGCCAACACCGGAGTCGAAGATGCCGACGGGTGCCGTCGGCGAACTCACGATGTCAGCGATGGCGGTAGCTCCTTGTGCCGGCGCAGTTCGCGTTGTTTGCGCTCCGGGCTGGACAGCAGATACGCGGCGAGCAGCCCTGCGATCGCGCCGCACAGATGACCCTGCCAGGAGACACTCGGGCCGGTGAAGAATGGGAACACTCCGAGCAGGACGGTGCCGTAGTACAGGAACACGGCGACCCCGACGATGATCTGCCAGAGACTTCGCGTGAAGAACCCGAACACGATGAGAAACGTCAGGTACCCCATGATGACGCCCGACGCCCCGATCACCGGGCCACTGGGCGCGATGACCCAGGTGCCGAAGCCGCCGACGATCCAGATGATCGCAGTCGCGGCGACGAACCGCGCCATGCCGAGCAGGGTCATCAGGAACCCCAGCACCAGCAACGGAACCGTGTTCGCAATCAGGTGGGGCCAGCCGAGGTGCAGGAACGGCGCCCAGATGATTCCCATCAGACCGTCTGCCTGGCGCGGATAGATGCCGTCGAAATCCAGCCTGTTGTTCATGGCATGGTCGACGGCCTCGACGATGTAGAGCAGGCCGACGAACGCAACGATCGTCACTCCACCGGTCACATATACCGGCCGCTTCTTTGGTTCCTGCTCCGGCGCCGGCAGGCCGGTCGACCCGATCATGCCCATAGCTGCCCTTCCAGAGCGTCCTCCGCTTCGTCAAGGCTACCGGCGTACGCGCCGGTCGACAGATACTTCCAACCGGCGTCGGCGACCACGAACGCGATGTCCGCCCGCTCCCCGGCCTTGCCGGCCTTCGCCGCCATGCCCAGCGCCGCGTGCAGCACCGCGCCGGTGGAGATGCCCGCGAAGATTCCCTCCTGCGCAACCAGCTCGCGGGTCCGGCGAACGGCGTCCAGCGACCCGACCGAGTACCGGGTGGTCAACACCTCGGGGTCATACAGCTCGGGGATGAAGCCCTCGTCGATGTTTCGCAGCGCGTACACGCCTTCGCCGTACCGCGGTTCGGCGGCCACGATCTGGATGTCGGGGACCTTCTCGCGCAGAAACCGTCCGGTGCCCATCAGCGTGCCCGTGGTGCCCAGACCGGCGACGAAATGGGTGATCTCGGGCAGATCGGCGAGCAGCTCCGGCCCGGTGCCTTCATAGTGCGCGGCACTGTTCGACGGGTTGCCGTACTGGTACAACATCACCCACGACGGGTTCTGTGCGGCGAGCTCCTTGGCATGCGCCACAGCGGTATTGGAGCCACCCTCTGCGGGTGAGCCGATGATCCGCGCACCGTAGAGCTCCAGCAGCTGACGACGCTCGATGGACGTGTTCTCCGGCATCACGCAGATCATGCTGTAGCCCTTGATCTTCGCGGCCATCGCGAGCGATATGCCGGTGTTGCCGCTCGTCGGTTCCAGGATCGTCGCACCGGGAGTCAGAATGCCGTCACGCTCGGCGTCCTCGATCATCCGCAGCGCCGGACGGTCCTTGATGGAGCCCGTCGGATTGCGGTCTTCCAGCTTCGCCCACAGCCGCACGTGCGGCTCGTCATCCCAACCGGGCGAAAGATTCTGCAGCCCCACCAGCGGCGTGTTGCCGAGGGCATGCAGGAGGGAGTCGTAGCGCGTCAAAGGGCTGGGTCTCTCTGCTGTTGGCGCACGCGGCTCGTCACCCGCCCGCGACTGCCGGCAGGATCGTCACGGTGTCGCCGTCGTTGACCTCGGTGGCCAACCCGCCCGAGAACCGGACATCCTCGTCGTTGACATAGATGTTGACGAATCGGTGCAACTTGTCCTTGTCGACGAGGCGCTCGGAGATGCCCGAGTAGTTGGCCTCCAGGTCGGAGATCACCGCCTGCAGCGTGTCGCCGGCTGCGCTGACCCGTTTCTCACCGCCCGTATGTGTCCGCAAGATCGTTGGAATCGAGACGCTGACGGTCATTGCTCACTCTCCTTGGTGGGGATCTGATAGCTGTCGACGACGGTCACGGGCTCCTCGGTGACGACGCCGTCGACGATCCGATAGCTGCGCAACTCGTGAGCGCTGGGGTCGCGGGTGGACACCAGTACGTAGTGCGCGTCGGGTTCGGCCGCGTACGAGATGTCGGTGCGGCTCGGGTAGGCCTCGGTCGCGGTGTGCGAGTGATAAATCACGATTGCGGCCTCGTCGGCCCCGTCCAACGACCGCCACACCTTGAGCTGTTCCCCGGAGTCGAACCGGTAGAAGGTCGGCGACCGCTCGGCGTTGACCATCGGGATGTGTCGCTCCGGGCGGTCGGACCCCTCCGGGCCGGCCAGCACACCGCACGCCTCGTCCGGATGATCCGCCCTGGCGTGCGCCACCATGGCGTCGACCAGGTCGGCGCGGATCACCAGCACGTCATTGCTCCTTTACGCGAATGCCCCGGGCAACACTTCACGATAGGTCGGTATTCCGGCGACGGCGCTCGCCGACATGACGGCGAGCACGGTCGCCCGGGCCACACAATCGGCTGCAGCGGCGCCGACGGCGCCGGTGACCTCGGCCTCCACCGACATCGAAGCCGGAAGCTTACCGTCCAGCGGCGCCTCGACAGCACCGGTGGCCAGCGCGAATACCAAGTCTCCGTCCACGGGCGAATGCGAGGGCCGGACCGCGCGCGCCAAGCCGTCCGCCGCCATGATCGCCACCCGTCGGCACGACGCCTTTCCGAGCGTCGCGTCTGTGGCTACGACGCCGATTGTGCTGTTGAAAGCACGCGCGTAGCGATCGCGTTCTGCCGCCAGCGCCGTGAATGCGGCGACCTGCGCGGCCGGCGGTGGTTGGAGGCCCAATTCCACGGTCAGGTAGTTGGTCCACGGCAGCCCGGTCGCGGGGTCGATGACATCGCCGACGCAGTTGACGACCACCAGTGCTGCGACGGTCACGCCGGAACGCAGTGTGACCGAGGCGGTGCCGACACCGCCCTTCAGTACGCCGGCGCGCGCGCCCGTCCCGGCGCCGACCGACCCGACGGCCACCTCCTGGCCGGCGTTCACCGCCGCCGAGTATCCGAATTCGGCCGTCGGCCGACATCGAAAATCGCCCACCGCGAGGTCGTTGATGACCGCCCCCGGCACGATCGGTACCACCACATCGCCGACGCCGTCGTCCATCACCACGCCGCGGCCGCGCTCCTCCAGCCACTGCATCACCCCATCGGCGGCGGCCAGGCCGTAGGCGCTTCCGCCGGTCAGCAGGATCGCGTCGACGTAGCGCACCGTGTTGGCCGGATCCAGGAGGTCGGTTTCCCGGCTGCCGGGTGCTCCGCCGCGGACTTCGGCCGCGCCGACGGTCCCTGGTGGCGGCAACACGACCGTGGTGCCGGTGGCCCAGCCCGAATTCTCGGTGACGTCGTCGTCGAGACGATGGTGATGACCCACCGCCATGCCGCCGACGTCCGTGATCGCACCGGCGGTCTCGGTCACAGCGTCACCGGCTGTCCATCAACGCCAGCACCAGATACTCCTGCATCACGGTCAGCCACTGGTACACGTCGAGATGCCCGGCCATCGGATGCCCATCGTCGAGCGGCTCGGCTCCGTTGGGGCCGATCCCCAGCATGGTGCCCAGCGCGAGCCTGATGTCGTTGACGGCGGCGACCCACGCGTTCGCGTCGTCGAGGTCCAACTCGAAACGGCCGCCGCCCACAGGCATGGTGCGCAGCAGTCGTTCGCAAGCATCACGCTTGGCGTCGATGATCGCCGGCTCGTGAAGGCTGCGCAGCGCCTCGTTCAGACTTTCCGCGGTGGCCGAACCCGCGGGGTGGTTGTGGTCGGACCGGTAGAAATCGGGAAGCAGGCGGCGCATCGTCGCATCCTGCGGACGGCGAGGGTTGCCCGCCTTGATGCCGGTGATCTGCTCCAATTCGTCAGTGGGGACTGACGATTCGCGATCGTTGAGCATGTCCAGCATCGAGGTGACGAGGCTCCGCAGCATCGATGCCTCATGGGTGGCCAACGACGAACGAAAACGCGCACCGTTCGCCGCCTCGACACGCTTCCATTTGCGCACTGGCGAGTCCGTCCCTATGCCGGTCAGCGGTCCTGCTGCAGCGAAGCCCACAACCCCGCGGCGTGAAGTTTGGAGACGTCGGTCTCCATCTTCTCCCGGCTGCCCGCAGACACCACCGCCTTGCCTTCGTTGTGCACCTCGAGCATCAGCTTGGTGGCGTGCGGTTCGCTGTAACCGAACAGTTTCTGGAACACATAGGTCACATACGACATGAGGTTCACCGGGTCGTCCCACACGATCGTGACCCATGGCACGTCCA
>JAVHWG010000327.1:0-5369 GCA_032159965.1 Mycobacterium sp. | reverse complement strand
GAGCTGAAGACGAAGGTTGGCCGGTCGCCGTGGAACTCCTGCCAACGGTCGGGCTCCTCTAGCAGATTGGACTCGCGAAGCACCCACTCGTACGTTGTGGAGCCTTCGACAATCACTCCGATGCCGGCCATGAAGGTCGCGAAATGTTCTCCACCGGACTGACCAACCGCAAACAGCCAGTCGAGGGAATTGGCGGAGTCTGCAATGAACCCGTCGAACGACGTTGCCGTGTCGTAGATCACTCGAACCATGACCACAACGTAAGCCGCACCACCGTCACGCGGAAGTGCGGGGCGGCGAACGGTGGTCAATTGGAGGGCGGCGGGCAAACTGCACGCCGCCCTTGGGGCGACTGTAGGCCTGTACCCGAACCGACCCACAGCCGCAATCCCAGAAGGGATTCATTGTGATTTGCGCGACCATCCCCCGACGACCGCGTTGATTTCGAGTATGTGCGCTCGCAGTGAGGCGGGAAAGCCCCCGTACGGGGGACAGCGGCGTCGAGCACGGCGAGAAGGGCGGGAGGACCGGCGAGGCTTACGGGGGCGCCGCGCGGGCCCTCCCGCAGGCAGACAGGACATGTCACTGCCACCTCGGATACGAGTGGTGTCCGGTCTGCTTCGCTCGGGGGAAAGCGCAGACCGTACTGTCGGGTATCCCGCCGACTGGTCGGGAGGCTTCGTCGGCGTAAGACGACCATACTTGAAGTCCCCGCTTAGGGGGACCCCCTGGAATACCCCTTTTCGGGGGTGATTTCACGCGTGGGCCGCGGGTCGATTAGTGGAAATGAGCCCCGGTCTAGTATGAGGTTGGTTGCGCACTCGCACTCGCTACCCCACTCGCTGAATCCCGCCGGCCGGCAGCGCTACTCGCCTCAACCGCGCGACCAGGTAGATGACGAAGCTGATCCCGCTGATGAAGACGCTCGCCTTCACTTGGCTCACGGCCAGACTGGCGAGGAGTCCGCCGTCCGCCGCGACAAGGGCGAACACGATCGCGAGCACGCTTACCACCCGTGGATTCGCGCTGAAATGGCGAGCCGCCGCCGCCGGGGTGATGGCAAGGCTGAGCACGAGGAGAGTCCCGACGATCTGGGACGCTTCCGTGACAGTGAGCGCGAGAATGAACACGAACATGAAGTTGATCGCCCTCGTCCTGACACCGCGTGCAATCGCCACCTCTGGGTCGATCGATGAGAACTGAAGCGGCCGATAGATCACGGCGATGGCAACGAGGATTGCCACGGCGATGACGCTCAGGATCACAATGTCCGTGGAGCTCACGCCGAAGATCTGGCCGAACAGGATGTTTGTGGCCTCGGTGGCGAACCCGTGATAGAACGACAGCAGCAGAACACCGAGGCCGAGGCCGGCGGCGAGAATAACCCCGATGGCTGAGTTTCGTTCTCGTGGTCGTTCACCGAGCAGCCCGATCGCCGCGGCGACGAACAGGGATCCGACGAGAGCGCCGCCGACGGCGTCCCCCGCGACAAGCAGCCCGGCCGCCGCCCCGGTGAAGCTGAGCTCCGCGGTGCCGTGCACGGCGAAGGCCATGTCGCGCGAGGCGACGAACGGTCCGATGAGCCCCGAGATGATGGCAACGAGGGTCGCCGCGATGAGGGCGTGCTGCGCGAACGGCAGCTGGAGATATTGAAGGATCATTCGTGGTGCTCGTTTGCGTGTAGTCCGAGGGAGGACGAGGCATCCGTCGCCCCGACCACAAGGAGTTGGTCCCGGATGCGGGTCACTTCCACTCGGGTTTGATAGAGATCGCTTAGCCGCTCGCTGGTCATGACTTCCTCGGGGGTGCCGATGGCCCAACGGCCGTTGACGATGTAAACGATCCGGTCGACCACGGGAAGGATCGGGTTGATCTCGTGGGTAACGAACACGACCGCGGTGTTGCTTGCTCGGCGACGCTCATCGATCAGGTCCACAATCGCCTTCTGATTGGCGAGGTCGAGAGACAGAAGCGGCTCGTCGCAGAGCAACACTTGCGGTGAGCTCAGGAGGGCCTGCGCGATGCGCAGCCGTTGTTGTTCCCCGCCGGAGAGAAGTCCGATCGGCGAGTTCGCGAACGCGGAGGCGCCGACCTGCTGGATTACCTCGTCGAGCAGCCGCCGCTTGGTCGCGTTTGGCCACGGAAGGCCGTACCTGTGGCCGTCGAAGCCGAGGGCGACGAGGTCGATCCCGCGGGCGCCAAGATCGCTGTCGAATCCGCGCTGCTGCGGCACGTAGCCCACCTTGCTGCTCCCGCGACGCGGCGGCTCGCCTCCGAGCCGGACCGATCCGGAGGTCAGCGGCCGCAGCCCAAGCAGCACTTTGATCAGCGATGTTTTTCCCGAGCCGTTCGGCCCGAGGACCGCAAGAAACTCGCCTTCTTCAACCGTGAGCGTGAGGTCAGACCACAGCGTGCGGTCGCCGAAGCGGAGTTCCGCGGAATCCAGCTCGATGGCCGCCGCCGATGAGGCCGTGCGGCGCCCAGCGTTTTCGGTGCTGACAATCATGGCTAGTTGCCCAGTGCCTTCAACACCTCGGTGTCCTGGCGAAGCTGCCAGGCCTGGAAGTTCTTGTCGGTGGTCGGCAAGGTCTCGGTGACGCCGACAATCGGCACCCCACTGTCGGTTGCGAGCGTCTTCAGGTTGTCCGTCTGCTGATCGGTGACCTGCCCGTTGTAAAGGAGGACCTTCACGGTCTTGCCCTTAATGGCCGCCTGAAACGCTGCGGTGTCGGCCGGCGAGGGGTCCGAGCCATCCTCGATCGCTTGGGTGAATGTCACCGGAACTCCAAGCTTCAGGCCCGCGGCCTGCACGAGGTACCCGGGGACCCGCTCCGTGTAGGCAATCTCCGTTCCGGAATACTTCGCCTTGATCTCGGAAATCACGTTCAGGATCGGCGTGAGGCTCGCGTCGAACTTTTTTCCGTTCGCGGCGAAACTCGCGGCGTTCTTCGGATCAAGCTTGGACAGCTCCCTCACAATTGCTGCCGACACTTGGGGCAGACGCGCGGTGTCGTACCAAACGTGGGGATTCGGGTTCGAGCCCGTGATGTTCAAGATCTTTTGCACCGACAAGACGTCGCGGTTCGCGCTTGGCGACGCGGTCAACAGTTTGCTCATGAAGTCGTCGTAGCCGATGCCGTTTTCCAGAACGAAGTTCGCGCTCGCGAGGGCCGCCGCATTGGCCGCGCTCGCTTCGTACTCGTGCGGGTCAGCATTCGGGTCACTGACGATTGAGTTGACCGAGACGTGGGACCCTCCGATCTGGCTGATGATGTTGCCCCAGAAGTTCTCCCCCGCGACGACCTTGATCACACCCGAGCTGGAACCGGATGACGCGCCGGCCGGTGTCGTGCTGCTGCAGCCGGTGACCGCGAGGACAAGTGCCGCGCTGGAAACCAGGGCAAGAAGGCCGGAGTTGATTCTCATGTGTGGTGCTCCAAGCTAAAAGGGGTTATCACCTAATGAATATCATTCTCGATAAAGGATTCCAAATCGCCACGACATCGCGCGGCTACGGTCGGATCATCATGGTGTCGTCGGTGACCGGTCCGCTCGTCGCGTGCGCGGACGACGTGGCGTACCACGCGGCTAAGGCCGGACTCGTCGGGCTCATGCGGTCGGCGGCCTTCGACCTCCAGATGAGTTCATCGGGCGGCGAGGAGTCGGTGCGGATCCAGCCGGGAGCGACAGCATTCGACGTAATCCCGTGCTGTGCCACGACCAGGAGGCACCGCCTCCGACGAGGTGGGTGGACGTCGTGGTGTCCTGCGCGGCGACCACCGCGAGCAAATCCGCGGGGTGGACGTCCTCGTTCAGGCTCTCCCGCCAGTGCGGTGGTTGAAGCCACCCAATCCTCCGGAACCCGATCGCTGAGGCCTCCTCCGGACGGCGTCGGCAGGTAAGCACCGTTGCCGTTCACACCCGACTTGTGGTCGAGTCGCCAGAGAAGCGCTGCGCCAACCAGACCGGAACGACAGCGGCGACGGCCAGCACAGCGGCGACGACGTTGACGACCGGCGCTTGGTTGGGCCGGAACAGGTTGCTGAATATCCAGAGCGGCAGCGTCTGGATCGCCGGGCCAGCCGTGAATGTCGTCACCACGATCTCGTCGAAACTGAGCGCGAACGCCAGCACCGCCCCCGCCACTAATGCGCCCCGCACGCCAGGAAAGGTCACCCGCCAGAAGGACTGCCAGCCGTTGGCACCGAGGTCAGACGAGGCCTCCTCGAGCGAGGTGCCCATCCGCCGCAAGCGCGCCTGCACGTTGTTGTAGACGATGACGATGCAGAAAGTCGCGTGGCCGATGATGACGGTGGCGAGCCCGAGAGCAACCCCGAACGGCCCGAGCACCTGCACGAAGGTCGCGTTGAGCGCGATGCCGGTGACGATTCCAGGCAGGGTGATCGGCAGTACCACAAGGAAGCTGATGGTGGTTCGGCCGAAGAACGTGTATCGCTGCACGGCAAACGCCGCCATCGTGCCGAGCGCCAGCGCGATGAGCATCGCACAGACCCCGGCGAGCACCGAGGTGCCGAGGGCGCTGAGGGCGCCGCTGCTGGAGACGGCTCTCTGCCACCACTCGATCGTGAAGCCGGTGGGCGGAAAGCCGAACGTGCGAGAACTGTTGAACGAATTCAGCACGATAAGCAGCAGAGGAATGTAGAGGATGGCCAGGCCGATGCCCATCCAAATGTAGAGCGTGATGCGCAGCGCGCTGGGCAGTTTCATCAGACGTTCTCCAGGGCGCCGGTGCGTCGCATCGCGAACAGGTACAGGATGATCGCGGCGAGCGGGATGAGCGAGAGCGCGGCCGCGAACGGCTGGTTGTTCGCCGTCACCAGCTGCCCGTAGATGAGGTTCGCGAGCAGCTGGGTCTTGCCCCCGACGATCCCGACTGCGATGTAGTCCCCGAGCGTGAGCGAGAATGTGAAGATGGAGCCGGCCGCGATGGCCGGGAACACCAGCGGCATAGTGATCGAGCGCACCGTTCGCCAGGCACCCGCGCCGAGGTCAAAGCTAGCCTCCACGAGTGAGTCGGACACCCGATCGAACCCGGCATACACCGGAATAATCATGTACGGCAGCCACAGGTAGGCGAGTGTGATGACGGTCGCTGGGAGTCCGTAGCCCGGCGTGTTTCCGCCGGTGACGAATGCGAGCGGGCCGTTCGGAGCGAGCAAGATGCGCCACGCATATGCCTTCACGAGATAGCTCGCCCAGAGCGGGGTGGTGACCGCGACGAGCAGCGCCACCCGCGCACGCGGCGACGCTACCTTGCTGATGAAGAGCGCCATCGGAACGGCGATCACCACGTCTATCAGGGTCACCCCGACGGCGACAAGGATGGTGCGCAGCGCGACCGTTCCGTA
>JAVHWG010000312.1:0-2678 GCA_032159965.1 Mycobacterium sp. | reverse complement strand
TCGAGGTCGACGTCGTCAGACACCAGACCCATCGCGATGCCTGCCACCGGTGCCTTCAACGGCACACCTGCATTCAGCAGGGCCAGTGTGGACGCGCACACCGAACCCATCGACGTCGAACCGTTGGAGCTGAGCGCCTCCGACACCTGCCGGATCGCGTACGGGAACTCCTCGACGCTGGGCAGGACGGGAATCAACGCACGCTCGGCGAGCGCGCCGTGACCGATCTCGCGCCGCTTGGGCGAACCGACTCGGCCCGTCTCACCGGTCGAGTACGGCGGAAAGTTGTAGTGGTGCATGTAGCGCTTGGAGGTTTCCGGCCCCAACGAGTCGATCTGCTGGGCCATCTTCACCATGTCCAGCGTGGTGACCCCGAGGATCTGTGTCTCGCCGCGCTCGAACAGTGCGCTGCCGTGCGCACGAGGCACGACCGACACCTCCGCCGAGAGTGCACGAATATCGGTGATGCCACGACCGTCGATCCGGAAGTGATCGGTCACGATCCGTTGCCGGACAAGCTTCTTCGTCAGTGAGCGGAAAGCCGCAGAGATTTCCTTCTCACGCCCCTCGTACGTGTCGACCAGACGCTCGAGCACCTGGGTCTTGAGCTCCTCGGTGCGTTCGTCGCGTTCGGCCTTGCCCGGGATGGTCAACGCTTTGGTCAACTCGTCGCTGGCCACCGACTCCACCGCCGAGTACACGTCTTCGCCGTAGGCGGGGAAGACCGGGTAGTCGGCGGTCTCCTTGGCGGCCTTCTCGGCCAGCGCCTGCTGTGCCTCGCACAGGCTCTTGATGAACGGCTTGGCGGCCTCGAGGCCCTCAGCGACCACCGCTTCGGTGGGTGCCTGCGCGCCACCCGCGATCAGCTCGAGCACGTTCTCGGTGGCTTCAGCCTCCACCATCATGATCGCGACGTCGGCGGAGTCCCCCGAGCCCACGATGCGACCCGCGACGACCATGTCGAACACGGCGCGCTCGAGCTGCGTGACGGTCGGGAAACCCACCCAGGTGCCGTCGATCAACGCCACCCGCGCACCGCCGACGGGGCCGGAGAACGGCAGGCCCGCCAGCTGAGTGGACGCCGACGCGGCGTTGATGGCCAGCACGTCGTACAACTCGTCGGGGTCGAGGGACAGGATCGTGACGACGACCTGGATCTCGTTGCGCAGACCGTCGACGAATGACGGCCGCAGCGGACGGTCGATGAGCCTGCAGGTGAGGATCGCGTCCGTCGACGGGCGACCTTCACGTCGGAAGAACGAGCCGGGAATGCGCCCGGCGGCGTACATCCGCTCTTCGACGTCGACGGTCAGGGGAAAGAAGTCGAAGTGCTCCTTGGGCTGCTTGCTGGCCGTGGTGGCCGAAAGCAGCATGGTCTCCTCGTCGAGGTAGGCGACCACTGAGCCGGCTGCCTGCTGAGCGAGGCGGCCGGCTTCAAAGCGGATGGTGCGGGTGCCGAAGCTCCCGTTGTCGATGGTGGCGGTCGATTCGTACACGCCCTCGTCGATTTCAGCTACAGACATGAAAGTCCATGCCTTCCTTCGTTCGGTTGTCTTCGCGCTTGTGCTGCAGTGGCGGGCAACCCGAACGGCATGACCTGAATGCGGCTACGGCCGTCGATCGAAGCAGCCGGTTAAAATTCCGGCCGCCACTACCGATGACCGCCCGATTCTCAGGCTGGCCCCACTGTCGTGACGCGAGTCCGAGCCGGCTGGCTCGGAACGCCAATACTCTACACCGGAGCTACTCGCAAGCCGGTTTCGCGCTCTGAGCAAATGGCGCCTTCGTCCGCGCATCGCGGATATGTGAGGCAAGCTCCAGTCGTGGGCCTGCCGAATACTTCGCACCGGCAAAGACGTTCCGGCTCCCGCCGGACCGCTCGTCAGGCGCTCGGATGAGCCAGGCCGTGCGCGACGGGAAGCCGTCGCCGCAACCGGAGAAGAGCGCCGACGCCGGCTTCGGCGCGTTCATCTCCTACAGCGGGCAAACGGACCGCAGCCTCATCGACCGCATGCAGAACCGGATCGAGAAGCTCGCCAAACCCTGGTACCGACGGCCCGTTGTCAAGGTGTTCGTCGACAAGACGAGCCTCGGTGCCGGCTCCCGGTTGTGGTCACGAATCGAAGAGGGCCTGTCGCGCTCGAGTTGGTTCATCCTGGTCGCCGCTCCGGAAGCGGCCGCCTCCTGGTGGGTGGACCGCGAACTTCAGTGGTGGCTGACGCACAGGTCGCTGGAGAACCTCATCATCGTGCACACCTCTGGAGTGCTGCGGTGGGACCGCGGTCTCGACGATTTCTCCGCCGACAGCGACGCGATCCCCGCCTGCTTGCGCGGGAAATTCGAGGACGAGCCGGTGTGGGAAACGATCCCGCGGGAGGACCCCGGCCCGGCCGTCGAGAAGGCGGCGTTGAGTATCGCGGCCGCCGTTCGACAGATGCCGATCCACGAGTTGTCATCGGCGGCGTTCAAGGAACACCGACGCGCGCTGCGCTGGGCTGCCGCCGCAATCGCGATTCTGTCCGTGCTGCTGGTCGCCGCGGTGGTGCTTTCATTTGTGGCCGTAATCGCATCGCAACGGGCCACCACGCGCTACCGCGAGGCCACGGCATTGCGCCTCGTCACCGAGGCACAGGGAATGCTCTCCGATACTCGGACCGGTACCGATGCCAGAGCTTTCA
>JAVHWG010000308.1:0-2642 GCA_032159965.1 Mycobacterium sp. | reverse complement strand
ACAAGCAGGACCTGCGCGGCCGGATGCGCTGGATGGGTCTGTACACGCAGCGCGAGCAGGGTTACGACGGCACCTGGACCGGCGACGAGAACGCCGACATCCTCGAGGCCAAGTACTTCATGATGCGGGTGCGCTGCGACGGCGGCGCGCTGACCACGGCCGCTCTGCGCACTCTTGGCGAGATCTCCACCGAGTTCGGCCGCGACACCGCCGACATCAGCGACCGCGAGAACGTGCAATACCACTGGATCCGCATCGAGGACGTCCCCGCGATCTGGGACCGGCTGGCCGCTGTCGGGTTGCAGACCACCGAGGCGTGCGGCGACTGCCCCCGCGTCGTGCTCGGCTCGCCGCTGGCCGGTGAATCGCTCGACGAGGTCATCGACGGCACCCCCGCCATCCACGAGATCACCAAGCGGTACATCGGAAAGCCCGAGTACTCCAACCTGCCGCGCAAGTTCAAGACCGCGATCTCGGGTCTGCAGGACGTCGTGCACGAGATCAACGACGTCGCATTCGTCGGCGTCGAGCATCCCGAGCACGGCCCAGGTTTCGACCTGTGGGTCGGCGGCGGCCTGTCGACCAACCCGATGCTCGGCCAGCGCGTCGGCGCGTGGGTGCCCCTTGACGAGGTTCCCGACGTGTGGGAGGCCGTGGTGAGCGTGTTCCGCGACTACGGCTACCGCCGCCTGCGCGCCAAGGCCCGGCTGAAGTTCCTGATCAAGGACTGGGGCATAGAAAAGTTCCGGCAGGTCGTGGAGACCGAATACCTCAAGCGTCCGCTGATCGACGGCCCGGCCCCGGAGCCGGTGGCCCGTCCGATCGACCACGTCGGCGTGCAGAAGCTGAAGAACGGTCTCAACGCCGTCGGGGTGGCCCCGATCGCCGGGCGAGTGACCGGCACCATCCTGTCCGCGGTCGCCGACATCGCGGAGAAAGCAGGGTCGGACCGCGTGCGGTTCACCCCGTACCAGAAGCTGATCGTCCTGGACGTGCCCGACGAGCGGCTCGACGAGGTGGTCTCGGGGCTTGACAAGCTCGGCCTCCCGTCGAGGCCATCACACTGGCGCCGCAATCTAATGGCCTGCACCGGCATCGAGTACTGCAAGCTCAGCTTCGCCGAGACCCGAGTGCGGGCGCAGGGCCTGGTCCCCGAACTCGAGAAACGGCTCGAAGACATCAACGCGCAGCTCGACGTGCCGGTCACCGTCAACATCAACGGCTGCCCGAACTCGTGCGCCCGCATCCAGATCGCCGACATCGGGTTCAAGGGCCAGATGATCGACGACGGCGACGGACCCGTAGAGGGTTTCCAGGTCCACCTGGGCGGCAGCCTGGGCCTGGACAGCGGGTTCGGCCGCAAATTGCGCCAGCACAAGGTCCTGTCGCACGAGCTCGGCGACTACATCGAGCGCGTCGTTCGCAACTTCGTGAAACAAAGAGCCGAGGGGGAGCGTTTCGCGACATGGGCGATACGAGCGGACGAGGCGGACCTAAGGTGACTGTGACTACCGATACAGATATGCGAGCGCTGGCCGAGCGCGGTGCGCGCGAACTCGACGGCGCCGACGCGGTCGACCTGCTGCGCTGGGCCGACGAGCAATTCGGCAGCCGCTATGTCGTGGCCTCCAACATGCAGGACGCGGTGCTCATCGACATGGCCGCCAAGGTCCGACCGGGCGTGGACGTGCTGTTCCTGGACACCGGCTACCACTTCGCGGAGACCATCGGCACGCGAGACGCCGTCAGCGAGGTGTACGACGTGAACGTGGTGAACGTCACCCCCGAACACTCGGTCGCTGAGCAAGACGCGCTGTTCGGCAAGAACCTGTTCGTACGTACCCCCAACGAATGCTGCCGGATGCGCAAGGTCGAACCGCTGAGCAAGGCGCTGGCCGGATACTCCGCGTGGGTCACCGGTATCCGCAGGGTCGAGGCACCGACGCGGGCCAAAGCACCGTTGATCAGTTTTGACGCAGCGTTCGGCCTGGTGAAGATCAATCCGCTGGCCGCGTGGACCGACGACGACATGCAAAAGTACATCGACGCCAACGGCATCCTGGTGAATCCGCTTGTGTTCGACGGCTATCCGTCGATCGGGTGTGCGCCGTGCACCGCGAAGCCGATCGACGGCGCCGATCCCCGCAGCGGTCGCTGGCAGGGCACGGGCAAGATCGAATGCGGTCTGCACTCCGAATGAGCCTGGTTCTCACTGCACACGGCAGCACGGATCCGCGTGCCAGTGCCAACACCTACGCGGTCGCCGAGCAGATTCGCCGCGACCGACCCGGCTTGGACGTTCGGGTGGCGTTCTGCGAGCAGTCCGCACCCAACCTCGCCGACGTGCTGACGGAGACGCCGAACGCGATCGTGACGCCTTTCCTGCTCGCCGACGCCTACCACGCGCGCGTAGACATCCCGGCGATGATCGCCGATTCCGGTGCGGTGCAGGCCGATGTGCTCGGCGAAGATCACCGGTTGATCGCGGTCCTGCGCGAGCGGGTGGGTGAACTCGGCGTGGACCCACGACAGACCGACATCGGCGTCATCGTCGTCGCGGTCGGGTCCTCACGTCCGGCCGCCAACGGACGCACGACCACCGTCGCAACTGCCCTTGCGTCCGGCACGTGCTGGGCAGGTGC
>JAVHWG010000250.1:0-10467 GCA_032159965.1 Mycobacterium sp. | reverse complement strand
CCCCGGTGAACACGGTGCGGTTGTTCCAGGCGACATCTTTCGGGAGGCCGACATTGACCGACAACAGTTTCGCCACCGCACTCTTCTCTCTCCGGCTATCGTTAGCCCAGTATCAGTCAGGTGTGGTGTATGTGGTGGATGATCCGGCTGGGCGCTCGGGTCTGGCCGCGAAGGATCTCGCCGGCCTGTGACGAGAGTTCCACCGCAACCAGATGAACAGGTGACGTCCATGAGTGCTTTTGCCACGCGGTACAAGACGGCGACGATCGAAGGACTCGAGGTCTTCTACCGTGAGGCCGGCGACCCTGGCAGCCCTACTCTGCTGCTCCTACACGGCTTCCCGTCCAGCTCTCACATGTTCCGCAACCTGATCAACTCCCTGGCCGACGAATACCACCTCGTGGCACCCGATCACATCGGTTTCGGCCGCTCGGCGATGCCGACGACGACACAGTTCACCTACAGCTTCGACCGTCTCACCGAAATCACCGAAGGCTTGATCGAGCACCTCGGACTGCAACAGTTCGCGCTCTACATCCACGACTACGGCGCCCCGATCGGCCTGCGCATCGCCAGCCGCCGTCCCGAACGGATCACCGCGCTGATCACCCAGAGCGGCAACGCGTACGTTGAAGGTTTCACCCCGTTCTGGGACATCCTGTTCGCCCACGCCAAGGACCGTGCCGCCAACGAAGACGAGGTGCGCGAGAAGTTCACTCTCGCAACCACTTACTGGCAGTACACCAACGGCGTGCCCGCCGACCGGCTGGAGCGGATAGCACCCGAGGCGTGGCAGCTCGACCAACTCGGCCTGGACCGCAAGGACAACGACGCCATCCAGCTTCAGCTGTTCTGGGACTACCAGTTCAACCTCGACGGTTACCCGGCATTTCAGGAGTACTTCCGCACCCACCAGCCGCCGCTCCTGGTCACATGGGGCAAGAACGACGAGATCTTCGGTGCCCCAGGCGCGGAGGCGTTCCGCCGCGACTTCCCGAACGGCGAGTTCCACCTGCTCGACGCCGGCCACTTCGCGCTGGAAACCCACGGCGAGGAGATCAGCCAGTACATCCGCGATTTCATGCCCCGCGCGCTGGCCGGCTCAGCGGTCACCCGGCAGAACGGCTGATCGGCGCGCCATGAGGTATAGCAGGACCGACACCGCAGTAGTTGTCATCGACCCCCAAAACGACGTGTTGAGTCCGACCGGGAAGAACTGGGACAGCCTCGGCGCCTCCGTGACCGAGAACCAGACGGTTCCGCACCTGCTCGCCATCTTCGCCGCGGCCAAAGACCAAGACTTCGGGGTGTTCATCTCGCCGCACTACTTCTACCCGACCGATCACACCTGGCTGCTCAATGGTCCGCTTGAGTCAGACGAGTTCAGCAGCAACACCTTTGCCCGAACCGGCGCGCTGTCACTGGATGGATTCGCCGGGTCCGGCGCCGACTGGCTCGACGAATTCAAGCCGTACATCGAGGACGGAAGAACGGTCGTCGCCAGCCCGCACAAGGTCTGGAGTCCGCAAAGCAACGACCTCGTCCTGCAGCTCCGTAAGCGTGCAATCTCCAAGGTCATCCTGTGCGGCATGCTGGCGAACATGTGCGTCGAATCCCACTTGCGGGACCTTCTTGAAAACGGGTTCGAAGTTGCCGTCGTCCGCGATGCCACCGCAGGACCCAGACACCCGACGCGGGGTGACGGTTACCAGGCCGCACTCATCAATTACGCGTTCCTCGCCCACGCCGTTGTTTCCACCGAAGAGGTAGTGAACGCGATGTCAGGCCCCGCGTAACACTGCTGCCCGCCTGCCGAGCGGCAGCGAGTACTACCCGAGAACACCGCCGATTATCAACTCGCGCAACGCCCGTCGGTCGAACTTGCCGCTGGGAAGCGTCGGGATCTGGTCGCCGACCGTAATCACCCAGCGAGTCGGAACCTTGTAGGCCGAGAGTTGATCCCGGGTGTAGGCGACGGCGGTCTCGACGTCGAAGTCACCCGTCGCGGGCACCACCACGGCGCATACCTCCTCGCCCCGCTCGTGGTGGTCGATGCCGATAACGACGCACTGCGCCACCTCGGGACAATCCACGATCACCCCTTCCACCTCCACGGGGGACACGTTGGCCCCCGCGCTCTTGATCAGCTCGGTCGTGCGCCCCACATAGAACAGCCGCGGGTCCCGAGGCTCGGCGTCTCTGCGGTAGACCCTGTCACCTGTGTGATACCAACCGTCGTCGTCGAAGGTCTCCCAGCGCTCGCGCTTGTTGTAGCCGGCCATCACCCCGATACCACGGATCAACAGTTCACCGACGTCGCCGTCAGCGACGGGCCGACCGTCGTCGTCGACGATCTTGAGCTCGGTGAAGCCGAAGCCGCCGGCCGTCTCAGTCATGGTGCGGTGCACCGGAAATCCGTCGGGCACGTCGGTCATCGCAATGTCCAGTGGGCCGTCGCGAAGCATGGGCGCACTGGTGAGGTCACGGTCGGCGAAACTCGGATGCGCGCGCAGCTTCTGGGTGAACGCCGGCCAGCCGACGATCCCGCTTGCACGCTCCTGCTCGACGAGGTCGAGTGCGGCGCCGGCGTCGAGTCGAGGCATGACGAGCAGTGTGACGGGTTCGTGAAGCGCTCCCATCGCAGCCAACACACCGCCGACCCAGAAGAACGGCATGGCGCACAAGATGGTGAGCGGCGGCTCCGCATGCGAGATCGCGCTGACGGCGCTTGCCCACGTCGACGTCTGCCGGACCAGGGTGCCGTGGGTGTGCAGCACACCCTTAGGGTCGGCGGTGGAGCCCGACGTGTGCACCATGATCGCGAGATCTGCTGCGGCAACTTCGCTTTCGACGGCTGGGAGAAGTTCCGCCGGCGTCGCATCGGAGGCGCCGAATGTCGTGGCCCAGTTCCGATCCGTGTCTGCGACCAAGACGATGTTCCGTAGATACGGGGCGTCACGAAGCGCCAACCGTCCGGCGAGTTGGACGGACAGTTGCGGCCACGCGGCTTCGAACCGCTCGGCGACGTCGACGCCCAGGAACCGGGCTGGGGCAACAAGAATCCCCACATCGGCGAGCCTGACCACCTTGGCGAGCTCCGCGGGTCGGTAGAGCGTGCTCAGCGGTACGGCGAGCGCGCCGATGCGGGACACCGCCAGCCACCAGAGGATCCAGTCCACGCCGTTGGTGAAGAACAACCCGACCCGCGAGCCCTTGCCGACTCCCTGGTGCAGCAACCAGCATGCGATGTCCGCCGCACGAGAATCCGCCTCGCGGTACGTCAGACGGTCATCCGGGGACACCACGTAGGTGGCATCGCCGAACTCACGGACGCAACGCGCGAGAAGCACCGGGATCGTCGGGGGCAGTTCGTTCACACGGTTGATCTTCCAACAACGAGTTCCGTCCCTGTGCGGCCCGGTCTGCCGCATCCCTGTTTGCCATCAGCGAGCAGAAAGCGACGGTAAGTTGTCCGCGAGCCGCTGACGCGGACTGACGTCGATCCGGGGGATCGTTGAACCATGCGGGTTGACGGGCGGACCATCACCGTCTCGGGCAACTTGCTGCTGCCGGTGACTCGGCGGACCAACGAAATCCTGCGACTCATCCTGGCGGGGGCGTTCCTGGCCCTCGTGATCGCCGCCTCGCTGATCACCCGTGGCAAGTGGGACGCCCTGGAACGGTCCATCTCGCGCATCGTCGGCGTGCTGTCACCGGAGAAGGCCAACCTGGTCTACATCTTCTACGGCGTCTCAATCCTGGCCCTGCCGTTCGTGATTTTCATCGGCCTCATCCTGCGCCGCCGATGGCGCCTGCTCGGCGCGTACGCCGCTGCCGGTGTGCTGGCCGTGTCGGCGCTGTCGACGAGCAGTACCGGCTTTTCGGCGCCGACCTGGCACTTCGACCTGTCCGACAAGCTCGGCACGAACTTGTCACGGTTTCTCGACGACCCCCGATGGATCGCGATGCTGGCCGCGGTTCTGACGGTGTCGGGCCCGTGGGTGCCCGCCAGCTGGCGCCGCTGGTGGTGGGCCCTGCTGCTTGCCTTCGTGCCGATCCACCTCGTCGTCAGCGCGGTGATTCCCGCGCGCTCGCTCCTCGGGCTCGCGGTCGGCTGGTTCGTCGGCGCGCTGGTCGTGCTGGTGGTGGGGACGCCCGCGCTGGAGGTCCCCCTTGATGGCGCCGTGCGCGCGTTGGCCCGCCGCGACGTCGTCGTTTCCGGTCTGACGGTGGTGCGCCCGGCCGGGGGAGGACCACTCATCTTGTCCGCGAAGTCGATACAGCCTGACGCGGTGACGCTCGTGGAGTTGTTCGGCCCGAGCCAGCGCAGCGGCCGCACGATGGGCCAGTTGTGGCGCAAGCTTCGGCTGCGCGGCACCGAGACCGCACCACTGCAGACTTCGCTGCGACGGACCGTCGAGCACCGCGCGTTGATGGCGATCGCCATCGGAGAACTCGATCTCGCCAATGCCCGGCCCATTGCCGTCGCCTCACTCGACCGCGGCTGGATGATGTACGCCCGCACCCCCGAGCGCGGCACACCCATCGACGACGCCGCGGACGCGACACCCGTTGCGCGCGTGTGGAAATCGCTGCGGGTGCTGTCCGACCACCAGATCTCGCACGGAGACCTGCGAGGCAGGGAGATCACCGTCGACGACGGGGCCGTCCGCTTCGGCGGGTTCGGAAACGCCGAGTACGGCGCGACCGAGTCGCAACTGCAGTCGGACATCGCCCAACTCCTGGTGACGACGTCCGACAAGTACGACGCGAAGTCGGCGGTGGCGGCGGCCATCGACACGTTCGGCAAGCAGGCGATCCTGACGGCATCGCGCCGACTCACCAAGGCCGCTGTGCCCAGACGAATCCGCGATTCCGTGGCCGACGCCGGCGACGTCATCACCGGGGCCCGTGACGAGGTCAAGCGCCAGACCGGCACGGATCTGATCAAAACCGAGACGATCACCCGGTTCACCCGCATTCAGGTGCTCCAACTCGTCCTCCTCGGCGCGCTGGTCTACGTGGCCTATCCGTTCATCAGTGCACTGCCGACGTTCTTCTCCGAACTGGGCACCATGCACTGGGGGTGGGCGCTGCTCGGGCTGACGGTCTCAGCCACGACGTACGTGGGTGCCGCGTCGGCGCTCTGGGCATGCGCCGACCGGTTGGTCAGCTTCAAGAATCTGGTCATCATGCAGGTGGCCAACACCTTCGCCGCCACGACCACGCCGGCGGGTGTCGGCGGCCTCGCCCTCAGCACACGATTCCTGCAGAAGGGCGGTCTGAACGCGGTGCGCGCCACGGCAGCCGTCGCGCTGCAGCAGACGGTGCAGGTCGTCGTGCACGTCACGCTCCTCATCTGCTTCACCGCCGCGGCCGGTGCGTCGGCCGACCTGTCACACTTCGTCCCGTCCGCGACCATGCTGTATCTGATCGGCGGGCTGGCGCTCGGGATTATCGGGACGTTCCTGCTCGTGCCCCGCCTGCGGCGCTGGCTCGGGGCGGAGTTGCGGCCCCGGCTCCAAGAAGTCGGGCGGGACCTGATCGAACTCGCCCGCGAACCCCGACGCCTCGCCCTCATCGTTCTCGGCTCCGCCACAACGACGCTCGGTGCCGCGCTGGCGCTGTGGGCCAGCGTTGAAGCGTTCGGCGGCGGAACGACCTTCATCACGGTCACGGTCGTGACGATGATCGGCGGGACCCTCGCCTCGGCCGCGCCCACCCCCGGTGGCGTCGGCGCCGTCGAGGCTGCCCTCATCGGTGGCCTCGCCGCGTTCGGGGTACCCGCCGCCATCGGCGTGCCGTCGGTGCTGCTCTACCGGGTTCTGACCTGCTGGCTCCCCGTGTTTGTGGGGTGGCCGGTCATGCGGTGGCTGACGCGACGGGAAATGATCTAGGGACGGCAGCCCTGCGGCTTAGGGAGACGGGTGATCATCACGCCGCCGTCGGTGAGCGAGACGCCGATGGTGTCGGCGGCGAACCCCCACGCCCATGAGGTCATGGTGTCGGTCACCTCGCCACACCACGGCATGCCGTTGAGGTCATTGTGGGTGGGCAGTTCGGACCGCATCTGCGCCACGAGGTGGTCGTAACTTCCCGGCACTTCCCAGAACTCGAACCCCGGAGGCGCGGGCTTACCCGTGTACGGCCGCGCACCGGGGGGCAGCGTCACCTCCGGGACCAGGAGCGACCGTGGGCCACCCAGGTTGGGAAGCGGGGTGCTGGGCGGCGATTGCGCCGAGGCGGACGCCGACGACGGTTTGGGCTCGGTGCCCTTCACCGCGAAGACACCGATGACGACGGCCACGACGATCACCATCGGGGCGACGAGTGCCAACCACCATCCACTGGGGTTGCGCCGGCCCGACCGCGATCTCATCACTTCCCCCGTCCTCGCGTTCCCCGACTTCCGAATACGCAGCTGGCACGATCCGAGATGGAGTTTGGATCGGGCCCCCTGCGGATATATACGACCACATTCGATGTCGCCTCGCGCTTCGGTTGAGGAAATTTCAGCCCGGGGCCAAACTTTCAGCAATCTCACAATGTTGACGACGAGAAGCAAACGAAGGAAAGTATGGCGATGAGCATTTCGCATTCCGGGGACAAAACAGAAGGTGACACGGTGCGCACCGGCCCAACTGCATTGCTGCGCCGACTGATTGTGGCCGGCGTCACTGCGGTGCTGCTGTGCGGGCTGGCAACTGTCAATGGCGGCGCAAGCGCGCACGCGTTCTCGCGGCCCGGGCTGCCGGTCGAGTACCTGATGGTGCCGTCGGCAGGTATGGGCCACGACATCAAGGTGCAATTCCAGAGCGGCGGCGCCAATTCGCACGCCGTGTACCTTCTCGACGGCCTGCGTGCCCGCGACGATTACAACGGCTGGGACATCGAGACCAACGCCTTTGAGATGTACTACCAATCCGGTTTGTCAGTGGTCATGCCCGTCGGCGGCCAGTCGAGCTTCTACAGCGACTGGTACAAGCCGGCATGCGGCAAGGCCGGCTGCACGACCTACAAGTGGGAGACATTCCTCACCAAAGAACTGCCGGCCTACCTGGCGTCCAACAAGCAGGTGAGCCCCAACGGCAACGCCGCTGTCGGGCTCTCGATGGCAGGCTCGGCGGCCATGGTGCTGGCGATGTACTACCCGCAGATGTACATCTACGCCGGTTCGTTGTCCGGGTTTCTGAACCTCTCCGAGGGCTGGTGGCCGGGTCTGGTCAACACCTCGATGGGCGACGCCGGCGGCTACAAGTCCGACGACATGTGGGGCCCCTCGAGTGACCCGGCGTGGAAGCGCAACGACCCGATGGTCAACATCGACAAGCTCGTCGCCAACAACACCCGCCTGTGGGTGTACTGCGGCAACGGCAAGCCCAACGAGCTCGGCGGCGACAACTTCAACGCCAAGTTCCTGGAGGGCTTCACCCTTCGCACCAACAAGACCTTCCAGGACAACTACATCGCGGCCGGCGGCTCGAATGCGGTGTTCAACTTCCCCGAATCCGGCACCCACAGCTGGGAGTACTGGGGCCAGCAGCTGGGTGCGATGAAGCCCGACCTGCAACGGGTGCTCGGCGCAACGCCGACCGGATAGGGCAGGTTCGCGCCCTCCCCGCGGGTCTACGGTGAGGGCATGGCAGAAGAATCACGCGCGGTGACCGCGGCCCATCCGCCTGCCGCGATTCTGCGTGCGGTGAACCCCGTGCTGCGGCGCCTGCTGGGCACGCCGCTGTTGGGCGGCGCACGTAAGCAGTTCATGGTGTTGAATTTCAGCGGACGAAAGACGGGGCGCCGCTACTCGATTCCGGTCAGCGCGCATGTGATCGGCGGCGACCTCTACGCCTTGGCTGGGGCGCCGTGGACCAAGAACTTCCGCGGTGGCCACGCCGTCGATGTGGTTCACGACGGCAAGACGGTGGCGATGCGCGGCGAGCTCGTCACGGACGCCGCGGCGGTCGCCGACCTCTCCCACCGGGCCGCCGAGAGCTACGGCGCCAAACATGCGCAGCGCGTGATGGGTCTGAAGTTCCGCGGCGACGTCGTGCCTGCGCTCGATGAGTTCAAGCGGGCCGTCGAAGCCGAGGACCTCGTCGCCATCCGGTTGACGTCCGCCAGCTAGTTGGAGCGCCGGCACCGATTCGCCGAGCGTGCGTGTACTGCGGAAACGACGCCAGTTTTTCGCGGTGGACGCACACTCGCGGTTCGACCTATGGCAGTTCTGCCACACTTAGACAAGATTCCGCCAACCCCGGATTAGCGGCATCGGCCCCCCTGTTACTGCAAGGGCAACAGCAGGAAAGGGAAGAAAATGAAGAAGCAGACCATCACCACAATCGCCGCCAGCGCATTCGCCGCTCTGTCCATCGGGCTTGCCGCCCCGGCCATCGCAGCGCCCTCGGGCCCCAGCGACACCACCGGAAGCGACGGCAGTAGCACCGTGCAGGACGGCAACAAGACCAACCCGACCGACAAGGCCGACGCCTGGCTGGGTAACGCAGGCCAAACGCCCTACGGGACTTACCAGAACACGCACGCCGACAACGGGTCGCGGCGCTGACGCTGATAACCACGGAAGGGGCACCCCCAACGGGGTGCCCCTTTTTCGTGCCGTCGCCGCGGCGTCGGTGACATGATCGTCCTGCGGGGGTCACGCACCATGAGCCCGAGGAGAACGTCATGACAGTTGCCGCCGTTGCCCCAGACGTTTTCGACGCAGGCCTGCCGACCGTCGCCTATGACGACACTGAAACCGCCGCGGAGGTGTACCCGCGCTTCCAAGCGGCGCAGCGACACGCACCGATCGCACTGGGACCGCATGGGCCAGAAGTGCTTTCCTACGAGCTGGTTCGTGCTGTTCTCCGGGATCCACGGTTCAAGATTCCGCCCGGCATTCATCTCCTCCTGCAGGGAATCAGCTCCGGTCCGCTGTGGGACAAGGTCACCGCCAGCCTGCTGTGCCTCGAAGGCGCTCCCCATCAACGGCTGCGCAGCCTGGTGTCCAAGGCGTTCACCCCGCGGGCGACTGCCCGCTTGCACGACACGATCGACGATGTGGTCAACGAGCTGATCGACAGGGTTGTCGATGCGGGCCGCTGTGACGTCGTCACCGACATCGCACGGCCCTACCCCATTCCGATCATCTGTGCGCTGCTGGGCGCCCCACGCGAAGATTGGCAACGGTTCTCCGTCTGGGCCGACGACGTGTTCAAGGCTTTCAGCTTCACCTACGACCCCGCCGACGAGCCCGACGTCATGCGCGCGTGGGGCGAGCTCGACGACTACGTCGACCACATGGTCGCGCGGCGCAGGCGCGATCTGACCGAAGACCTGCTGTCTGACCTGATACGCGCCGAGGACGACGGAGATCGGCTCGACGCCAACGAATTACGCATGCTCGCGGCCGGCTTTCTGCTGGCCGGAACCGACACCACGCGCAACCAGCTGGCGGCGTCGGTTCACATACTGTGCCAGTATCCGGACCAATGGGCACTGCTGCGGGAGCGGCCCGAGCTCGCCGCGAACGCCGTCTACGAGACCATGCGCCACTCGACGATCGCGGCGGGCACACTCCGCATCGTCGACGAGGACGTCGAGTTCGGCGGCTATCTCTTCCCCGCCGGCACCATGGTCATCGCGAACACCGCTGCCGCCAACCGGGATCCCGCGGTGTACGACGATCCCGACCGCTTCGACATCACCCGCGAGTCAGCGCCTGCGGTATTGACGTTCGGCGGCGGCGTCCACTACTGCCTCGGCGCCAACCTCGCGAGACTGGAACTGGCCGAAGCGTTGAGGATCCTGACGCAGCGAATACCGAACCCGCGCATCGCCGGACCGGCACCGTGGAAGCCGATGACGACACTGGGCGGTCCGACGAGTCTTCCTATCGAATTCGGCTGAGGCTCATGTCGAAAGCACGGCCTCGTCGCGGTCGGCCACCGTGAACGACGCCGCGGTGCGGACCTCGGCACCTGGCCGGGAGACGTACGGCACGACACGGAAGTCTGCGCGAACCTCGCCGGGAGTGATCTGGGTACGGACGTAGCCGCGGCGGTTGTTGTAGAAGCGGACGTGCGGGTTTTCCGGCAGCACAGCCTCCACCTCGCTGCGGGTGTCCGAGCCATCGCCGCCCGAGGTGATCGACGTGGTCACCAGCTCGGCCGCCACCACCGCGGACGAGAGGTCGTCCGCGTCCTCGTGAACTTCGGCCGCCCAGTGTGAATGCACGTCGCCGGTGAGCACCAAGGCGTTTCGCACCGGGGAGTTCACGATGCCGGCGATCACCCGGTCGCGGTCCCCGGGGTAGCCGTCCCACGCATCCGGATTGAATCCACTGTCTGTTCCGGGGACGAGGTCGAGCTGAGAGAATACGACCTGCTGGCCAAGAACATCCCAATATGCGTGCGACTCGTCAAACCCGTTGAGCAGCCAGCGTTCCTGTTCTCCGCCCAGCAGCGAGCG
>JAVHWG010000208.1:0-4619 GCA_032159965.1 Mycobacterium sp. | reverse complement strand
CCGGACATGTTCCGGAAACTGAACACCCTGGCGGCGCAATCGGAGGAGTGGAAGCGGGCCCGTTCGGACATCGTGGCACGGTGCATGCCACTGGCCGAACACATCGCCCGCCGGTTCGACGGCCGCGGCGAGTCCCGCGAGGACATCGCGCAAGTGGCCCGACTGGGACTGGTGAACGCGGTGAACCGGTTCGACGTCGAATGTGGCAGCGACTTCGTCTCGTTCGCGGTGCCGACGATCATGGGCGAGGTCCGCAGGCACTTCCGCGACAACAGCTGGTCGGTCAAGGTGCCGCGGCGGCTCAAGGAACTGCATCTGCAGCTGGGCAGCGCCACGGCCGACATGTCGCAGCGTCTAGGTCGCGCGCCGACCCCGTCCGAACTGGCCCACGAGCTGGATCTCGAGCGCGAGGAAGTGGTCGAGGCGCTGATCGCGGGCAGCGGTTACAACACCCTGTCGATCGACAGCGGTGGCGGCGGCGACGACGAGACGCCGCCCCTTGCCGAGACGCTCGGCAGCGACGACACCAACCTCGACCGGATCGAGAATCACGAAGCCCTGCGGCCGCTGCTGGACGCGCTTCCCGAACGCGAGCGCACGGTCATCGTGCTGCGGTTCTTCGAGTCGCTGACTCAGAGCCAGATCGCGGAGCGGGTGGGGATTTCCCAGATGCACGTGTCCCGCCTGCTCGCGCGGACGCTAGCCCGTCTCCGTGACGAGTTGCAGTGACGCCTGCTCTGGTACGTGGCGCGAAAAGTGTTCCAGCGCCGCGTTTATCGACGTGACAGACGGCAGCTGAGCGCTTCTGTCGCAGATCTGCAGCGGCCGGGCCACCGAACGCCCCGACACCACAGCCCAGTCGACGCCATGCCGGCTGCACTCGCCGTCGAACTCCGTGAGTAGCGCAACGCCTTGCGCCGCAAAGAAATCCAGTGCACTCAGATCCAGGACGATCGGTCGGTTGTCGGCGAGGTAAAGACCCGCGAATCCCACCAGGTCGTGAGTGTTGGTGGCGTCGAGTTCGCCAGCGGCCGTGATGACCGTGGCGCCGGCCTCGACGTACGCACTGAACGTCGCGCCGGTGACGGTCAGTCGACCGCTCAGCGGTCGAGACGGCGGAGTTGTGTTGTTGACAGCAGTCATTGACCGACCCATCGAGTCCGGGAGTGACGCGGTTCAGCGGAAACGAGCGCACGACGAAAGCTCGTGTTTTCGGGAGTTCTCAGTGCTGTTCGAGAGTTCTCAGTGCTGGGAGTCCGCCTTCGCAGGCTGTGAACTCAACCCTGGATGCGACCCTACCGCCGGGTCCCGACAGGCACAACCAGGGGCGTCATGTCGCGTCGATGCCGAGCGCGGCCATGGCGAAGCGCCGGATCGAGTCGGCCGCGGCTGCCGCGGCGGCGTCGTGTCCCGCGCGCGCCCACACCCGCAGTGCCGCACACCCGGGTTCGAGCAGGACCTCGGCGAGTAGCTCGCCGGTACTCGGTTCGCACACCGCCCACGAGTACGCGGCGTCGGATGCCCAGTCGGCTGCGCGGCGAGCGACGTACGCCTCGTCCGTCTCGTGCAGCTCAGCCAGCGCAGGCCGGTCGTCGATCCGGTCATCGGCGCGCAGGGCGCGCAAATACCAAGCGCCGGCGTTGATTTCGACCGGCTCCACGCTGAATTTCAGTCGCTCTTGATCTCGGCCAGCACCGTTCCCTGGGTAATCGCCGCGCCGGGCTCGACTGCCAGCCCGGTGATCGTGCCGTCCTTGTGGGCGGTGACGGGGTTCTCCATCTTCATCGCCTCGAGCACGACCACCAGATCGCCCGCGGCGACCTGTTGGCCCTCTTCGACCGCGACCTTGACCACAGTCCCTTGCATCGGTGCGGTCACCGCGTCGCCGGAGGCCGCGGAACCCCCGGAATGCGCCCCTCGCTTACGGGGTTTCGGCTTCTTCCGGATGACGCCGGCGCCCGCGGCCGGAGCACCGTTGCCCAGCGCGAGATCACCTGGCAAGGAGACCTCGAGGCGTCGGCCGCCGACTTCGACGACGACCTTCTGCCGCGGCTGGGCATCTTCCTCGTCGATCGGCTCGCCGCCGGTGAACGGTTCGACCGTGTTGTCCCACTCGGTCTCGATCCACCGGGTGTGCACCGTGAAGCTGTCGCCGTCGCCGATGAACGCGGGATCGGAGACCACGGCGCGGTGGAACGGGATCACCGTCGCGAGGCCCTCGACAGTGAACTCGTCAAGCGCCCGCCGGGACCGCTCCAGCGCCTCTTGGCGGGTCGCGCCGGTGACGATCAGCTTTGCGAGCATCGAGTCGAACTGGCCGCCGATCACCGAGCCCGTCTCGACGCCCGAGTCCAGCCGGATGCCGGGGCCCTGCGGGGCCTCGAACTTGCTCACCGGGCCCGGCGCGGGCAGGAAGCCGCGCCCGGCGTCTTCGCCGTTGATCCGGAACTCGATCGAGTGACCGCGCGGCGTCGGGTCCTCGGTGATCTCGAGTACCTCGCCGTTCGCGATGTGGAACTGCTGGCGAACCAGGTCGAGTCCCGAGGTCTCCTCCGTGACCGGGTGCTCGACCTGCAACCGCGTGTTCACCTCCAGGAAAGAGATGAGGCCGTCCTGACCCACCAGGTACTCGACGGTGCCCGCGCCGTAGTAGTGGGCCTCCTTGCAGATGCGCTTGGCGGATTCGTGGATCTCCTTGCGCTGCGCATCGGTGAGAAACGGGGCGGGCGCCTCCTCTACCAACTTCTGGAATCGGCGCTGCAGCGAACAGTCGCGGGTGCCTGCTACCACCACGTTGCCGTGCTGGTCGGCGATCACCTGCGCCTCGACGTGCCGCGGCTTGTCCAGGTAGCGCTCGACGAAGCACTCGCCGCGCCCGAACGCCGAGACCGCCTCGCGGGTGGCCGAGTCGAACAGTTCGGGAATCTCCTCGATGGTGCGGGCCACCTTCATGCCGCGACCGCCGCCGCCGAATGCGGCCTTGATCGCCACGGGGACCCCGTACTCCTTGGCGAACGCCACCACTTCGTCGGCGTCCTTGACCGGATCCGACGTACCGGGAACCAGGGGCGCCTGCGCGCGGGCAGCGATGTGGCGGGCGGTGACCTTGTCGCCGAGGTCGCGGATCGACTGAGGGCTCGGACCAATCCAGATCAGGCCCGCATCGATGACAGCCTGCGCGAAATCGGCGTTCTCCGAAAGGAATCCGTAACCCGGATGGACGGCATTGGCGCCGGACTTGGCGGCGGCGTCGAGAAGCTTGGCGATGTCGAGGTAGGACTCGGCCGACGTCTGGCCGCCGAGGGCGAACGCCTCGTCGGCCAACCGTACGTGTGGAGCGTCGGCGTCCGGCTCGGCGTACACGGCCACGCTTTCCAGGCCCGCGTCCCTGGCCGCCCGGATCACGCGGACCGCGATCTCACCACGGTTGGCGACGAGGACCTTGCGAATCCGCGCTTGAGATGACTCCGTGCTGGCGTGATCGGGCACTGCGCCTCCCTGCGGCAAATGTCTAAGAAACATCTTTAAGAATAGGTCCGCTCGCAGTTTAAGGGGCGGAGCTGTCGGCGTACGCAGGCGGTGCCCGGGGAGGGCGCGCGTCGCGCCGTCGGCTCAGCGCAGGTGGCGCTTGATGCGCGCCAGCATCGCCGACATCCCGCGCAGCCGCAGCGGGCTGATCAGCGCCGCCAGGCCGAGTTCGCTGTAGAAGTCGTCGGGTACGCCGAGAATGTCCGCGGCGGGCTGGTGGTCCAGCCCCGCCGCGAGGATCGACGCGAAGCCGCGAGTGGTGGGCGCCTCGGCCGGTGCGCTGAAAAACAACCGGACGTCGTCGCGGTTGCCGGCGTCCACGTGCAGGAACAGCGGCGACTGGCATTCGGGGACAGGCTCCATCGCGGCTTCGGACAGGTCGGACGGCAGGGCTGGAAGGTCGTCGGCGAACTCCAGCAGCAGCTTGAGCTTGTCCTGGCCCTCGACGTCCTTGAAGTCTGAGACGACTTCGGCCAGCGGTGGTGGGAGAGCAGCGGTCACGGCGAGCCGGGAGCCTCTCCCGCGACGATCGGCACCCGCACGGTGTTGCCCCACTCGGTCCAGGAACCGTCGTAGTTGCGCACGCCGGGCAGGCCGAGCAGATGCGTCAGCACGAACCAGGTGTGGCTGGATCGCTCGCCGATGCGGCAGTACACGACGGTCTGGTTGTCCGGTCCGAGGAACCCGTACAGCTCGTCGAGCTCCTCACGGCTGCGGAAGCGGCCGTTCTCGCCTGCCGCCTTGCCCCACGGGATGGACACCGCGGACGGAATGTGCCCGCCGCGCAGCGCGCCCTCCTCGGGATAGTCGGGCATGTGGGTGCGCTCGCCGGTGTACTCCTGCGGGGACCGGACGTCGATCAGCGGCTGCGAGCCGAGCGCCCCCAGTACGTCGTCCTTGAAGGCACGGATCTTGCTGTCCTCACGCGCTACCACCGGATAACCGCTGGATTTCCGGTCGGGAACTTCCAGCGTCGTCTCCCGACCGCTGTTGACCCACAGGTCGCGCCCGCCGTCGAGGAGACGGACGTCTGGGTGGCCGAACAATGTGAACACCCACAGCGCGTAGGCCGCCCACCAGTTGCTCTTGTC
>JAVHWG010000169.1:0-5067 GCA_032159965.1 Mycobacterium sp. | reverse complement strand
ACGTGGTCGTGCTGACAGCCGCTTTCTCCAGTCTCAACGCCGGTCTGTACTCGACCGGCCGAATCCTGCGGTCCATGTCGATGAGCGGCAGCGCGCCGAAATTCACGTCGCGGATGTCGTCGCGCGGTGTCCCCTACGGCGGCATCTGCCTGACCGCAGTCATCGGACTGTTCGGTGTCCTGCTCAACGGTGTCGTGCCGGAGAAGGCGTTCGAGATCGTGCTCAACATGGCCGCGCTGGGCATCATCGCCTCGTGGGCCACGATCGTGATCTGCCAGATCCAGCTGTACCGCTGGTCGCAGAAAGGCATCATGGACCGGCCGTCCTTCCGGCTGTGGGGTTCGCCCTACACCGGGTACGCCACACTGCTCTTCTTACTCGGCGTGCTGGTGCTGATGGCGATGGACAAGCCGATCGGCACCTGGACCGTCGCCACGCTGGTGGTGATCGTTCCGGCGCTCTTCGGTGGCTGGTTCCTGGTCCGTGGGCGCGTCCTGTCGGTCGCGCAAGAGCGCATCGGCTTCACCGGACAGTTCCCGGTCGTCGCGGAACGACCGCCGCCACCGCGTCGAGACAAAGACAAGTGAGCGCGCCCGCGACGCCTGCTGGCTGACGCCGTACCCTGGCGGGTGTGGCGGACCTGCACCCCGACATCGCCGTTCTCGCCCCCCTCCTGGGCACTTGGGCAGGTCAGGGCGCCGGTGAATATCCGACCATCGCGGCGTTCGGCTATCTCGAGGAGATCACGTTCGGCCACATCGGCAAACCGTTCCTCGCGTACGGCCAGCGCACCAGGGCCGTTGAGGACCACCGGCCCCTGCACGCCGAAACCGGATACCTGCGGGCACCTTCTCCGGGGCGGGTCGAATGGGTGCTCGCGCATCCGACCGGCATCACCGAGATTCAGGAGGGGACGCTGACGGTCGACGGACGTGCGATCGCCATGGAGCTCCGCGCGACGACGATCGGGCTGACCAGCTCGGCGAAAGACGTGACGGCACTGAGCCGTTCGATCCACATCGACGGCGACGAACTCCGCTATACACTGCAGCTCGGCGCCGTCGGCCAGCCGTTGCAGCATCACCTGGCCGCAACGCTGCATCGGAAGCACGCGTGAGCATCGACGGCAGGATCCACGTCCCCGCCGACCTCGACACGGTGACATCTGTTGGCGCGGAGGATTACTCGGAGGTCGACCAGGCGTCCGTCGAACGGATCTGGGATGCCGCGCGACATTGGTACCGGGCCGGCATGCATCCGGCGATCCAGGTGTGCCTGCGGCACAACGGACGGGTGGTGCTCAACCGTGCGATCGGGCATGGCTGGGGCAACGGACCCGACGATCCGGCGGATGCCGAAAAGGTGCACGCCACAATCGAAACACCGTTCTGTGTGTACTCGGCCGCCAAGATGCTGTCGACGACCGTCGTCCACATGCTGGTCGAACGTGGAGCGTTCAGCCTCGACGACCGTGTGTGTGACTACCTGCCCACTTACACCAGCCACGGAAAGCACCGCACGACGATCCGGCATGTGGTGACACACAGTGCGGGTGTCCCGATCTACACCGGCGAGAAGGTCGACCTCAAGCGGATGGACGACAGCGAGTACACCCGGGAGATGCTGGGCAAGTTGAAGCCGCTGCACCGGCCCGGACTGGTCCACATCTACCACGGCCTGACGTGGGGGCCGCTGGTCCGCGAGATCGTCTCCGCTGCAACCGGCAAGAGCATTCGCGACATATTGGCCGCGGAGATTTTGGACCCCCTGGGCTTCCGCTGGTCGAATTACGGTGTTGCGGCCCATGATGTTCCACTCGTGGCGCCCAGCCACGCCACGGGCAAGGAACAGTCGGGGCCTGCCGCTGCGATCTTCCGCTTGGCGGTCGGCGGGTCGATGCAGAAAATCATCCCGTTCAGCAATAGCCAGCAATACCTGACGAGTGTGTTGCCCTCGTCGAACACGGTCTCGACCGCGGACGAACTGTCTCGGTTCGCCGAACTGCTGCGCCGTGGCGGTGAACTCGACGGCGTGTGCGTCGTCGAACCGGAAACGCTGCAGTCCGCTGTGAAGCAGTGCCGGCGGTTGCGGCCCGACGTCGCCGTCGGCCTGGCGCCGCTTCGCTGGGGCACCGGATATGCGTTGGGCTCCAAGCGGTTCGGGCCCTTCGGCCGCGATGCGCCTGCCGCGTTCGGCAATCTCGGGTTGACCAACATCGCGGTCTGGGCCGACCCGCAGCGCCGGCTCGCGGCCTCCGTGGTCAGCAGCGGCAAACCCGGTCCCCACCCCGAGGCCAAGCGGTATACAGCCCTGCTCGACTGCATCACCGCGCAGATACCCCGCGGCTAGCGGCATCCCATCAGTCGTATTTCGGCAACCACATCGTGTCCAGAATTGCCTGCACCGCGCTGTCGTGTGTCTTGGTGGCCACGCCGTCGGCGACCGCAGCGTGATACACATCCTCGGCGACGGCTGCAGAAACCGCTCGCAACTTCGCGATGTCGGGAAGCAGAGAGGCACCGTGTCCTGTCGGGTTCGCCTGTCCAGCAACTGCTTTCGCTGCCGCATCCAGCATGTTCTTGGTCACCCGGCTGGCGCCGGCGACAATCGCCCCCAGCCCGATGCCCGGGAACACCAGTGCATTGTTGGCCTGACCGACCGTGTACGTGAGGCCGTCGAGTTGGACCGGAGCAACCGGGCTGCCGGTCGCCACGAGTGCCTTGCCGTCCGACCACGTCAGGATGTCGGTGGGCATCGCTTCCATGCGTGATGTCGGGTTGGACAGCGGAAAGATCAGCGGCCGGTCCGTCGATCCCGCCATCGCCTCGATCACCTGGCGGCTGAATGCCCCGTACACGGTCGAGCTGCCCAGCAGGATCGTCGGCGAGGCCAGCTTGATCGCATCGAGCAGCGATACCTGCTCACCGTCGGCCACCTCGAGCTGCTGGCGGTTCTTCGCATACGGAACCTGGAACTCGCGCAGGTCACCCATGTCGTCGAACAGCAGGCCGAACCTGTCGATCGGCCAGATCTGCGAATTGGCCTGTTCCAGGCTCGCCCCGTCGGCCACCATCGCGTCGCGCAGCTGGTCGGCGATGCCGATCCCCGCGGTGCCGGCCCCGAACACCACCACTTTCTGGTCGCGCATCCGCAGGCCGCTGACTCTCAGCGCGCCGTACACCGCCGCCAGCACCACCGCACCCGTGCCCTGCACGTCGTCGTTGAAGACGCAGTAGTCCTGGGAGTAGGTCTTCAGGATCGAGCGCGCATTGGCAGGTCCGAAGTCCTCGAAATGCAACAGCGCCTTGGGAAACAGCCGGTTTGCGGTTTCGATGTAGTGGCGGATGAACTCGTCGTATTGGGCACCGCGGCGACGGGCGTGGCGGTTGCCCAGGTAGAACGGATCCTGAAGCAGCTGTTCGTTGTCTGTGCCCACATCCAGTGACACGGCGATGGTCCGGCACGGGTGGATGCCGCCACCTGCCGTGTAGAGAGCGAGCTTCCCGACGGCGATCTCGATGCCGCCGACGCCCCAGTCGCCGATGCCCAGAATCGCCTCCGCGTCTGTGCACACGATGAGATCGACGTCGTCGGGGCCCAGATGAAACGTCCCGAAGGCCTCCTCGACGTCGTTCGGATGGTCGATCGACAGGTAGAGGCCGCGCTGACCGCGGTATTCGTCGGAGAACCGCTGAATCGCCTCGCCGACCGTGGGCGTGTACACCACCGGGAGCAGCTCGTTCAGGTGCTCTGAAAGCACCTTGAAGTACAGCACCTCATGGCGGTAGTGCAGCTGCTCCAGCAACAGATACCGGCCGAGATCTGTTGGCATGCTCTGCAATTGATGCCAGACGCGGTCGGCCTGCACGTCGAGGGGCATCACTGCCGACGGCAGCCGGCCGGTCAGGCCGAGCCGGTGTCGCTCCTCGTGGGTGAACCCGACACCGCGGTTGGTGTTCGCTGTCGTCAGCGCGGGCGGAACCCGCGGTGCGCATTGTTCGACCATCTGTGCCCTCTCGATTTGGCGACCACGACGATTGTGCGCTAAGCGAGGAACCGACGCGCGTACGGGGCGAAACGCTCCCGCAGGTCGTCCTCGTCGAGCCCGAACATCTCACAAGAGGTGACCACCCGGCCCAGGCGGCCACGCTCGTGGCCGCGGAGGTAGTCCGTGATCGCGGACCGCGCGTCGCCGGTCATCGGCTCACCCGCGAGGGCGTAAACCCGTTCGACTACCCCCATTTCGTCGGCCATGAAGTCGTCGAACGAGATATCGACCGAACGCTCCGGACCGATGACGTCGCGATCGCGCATGAGCGCGGTGAGCATCAGCTCGAGCCGGTCGATCCACTCGGCGGCGATCTGGGGTACCGGCACTGGACAACGGTGCATACGTGCGCTGTACGTGATCATCGCGATCATCGACAACGTGACGGGAACGGGAGCGCGGTGCGTGAACACCACCACCACGCCGGGGAATACGGCGTCGAGCACCGGCAGCTGTTCGAGATGCTGAGGCGATTTCAGAAGCCAGCGTCTGCCGCCGCGGAGGAACTGCATGGCCCGCAATTGAGTGGCGACGTACTCGTAGCTCGACGTCTGGTCGTGCGTCAGGTAGTAGTCGCGCCACCGCGGAACTTGGCCGAGGGTCTCCATCAGCATCGAGCTGAAGTCGTTGGCCAGCAGCTGGATTTCCTCGTGAACGTGGTCGGTGGTCATCTCGTGCATCAGCGCGAAGTGCGGCATGACGGCGTTCATGAAGTCCACCGCCATATCCATCCGGACGCGACGCGGATCGGGCTCGAGGCCGGCCTCCGATGGCAGCGGAAACGGCTCGAAGCTCTCCCAGTACGGAAGCGTGCGGAAGGTAGGGGAGGCGCCGAGGACGTTGTGCAGGTGGGTGGTTCCGGTGCGCGGTAAGCCCGCGATGACGACAGGCGGCAGCAACTCGATGTCGTTGATCTCCGGGTGGCGCGTCAGCAGATCGGTGAGAAGCAGTCGGTTCTTCAGCCACTGCACCAGCTGCGAGAAGAAGTTGACCACCCCCGGCGCGGTCATCCCGTCGAT
>JAVHWG010000155.1:0-11010 GCA_032159965.1 Mycobacterium sp. | reverse complement strand
TCAGCTGGGGGCGGGCCTCCGAGTGCGGCCGTGGTGATACGGTGCAGTTCGTGAGTGGGCACCGGGCCCAGCACTATTGGCGGATTTTCTCGCTCGATCGTCACCATCAATTCACGCAACGCGCTGTGGTACGGCTGCGCCGCGACCACCACGGTCGCCTCCGGATCGTCGACCCAGTCGGCCAGCGCGTCGAGTTCGCGGTCGGAGAGAAGGTGAGCGTCGTCGACGACGAGGGCGGCACCTGCAGACGGCTTCGCCGCGGTGGGGTGGGTGAACACGTCCACGCCGCCGGCGCGCAGCGTCGCGCGTACCGCAGACAGCGTCGCGGTCTTGCCCGTCCCGATGCCCCCCACGACGACGGTCTTCGTCGGGCAGGGGATTGTGTTCGCGATCGCCGCGACGAGCCGATCGGCCTCCGGAGGCAACTCGCGGGATGTCATCGCCGGCTAAGACTGCGGGATGGTCACGGTTACCGATCCCGGCGCCAGGCTGGGCGGCTTGGGTGCCTGGCTCGGCGGGTTGGGTGCCTGGCTTGGTGGGTTTGGCGCCTGACTGGGTTGCGACGGACCTGCCTGGTTGCTTACGGGTGACGACTGCGAAGCAGGCGCGCTGGGGCTGGACGGAGGGCTCGAAGGCGGGCTCGAAGGTGGACTCGACGGCGGGCTAGATGGCTGGGACGACGACGACGAGGACGACGACGAAGAAGACGACGAGGACGAGGACGAACTCGTGGAACTCGATGTGCTCGTGGAACTCGATGTGCTCGTGGTGGTCGGCGACGTCGTCGAGGAGGTGGTGGTATCGCTGCTCGTGGGCGATGAAGAACCGCTCGACGACGGTGGTACGACGACCGTGGGGGAACCGTCGGTGCCGGTCACGGTGACCGTTTCGGTCAGCGGCTCGCCCGGGGACGACGGGTTCGTCAGCGCGGGGGATGTGGCCGTGCTCGACTTGGTGCTCTTGAGCGGGCTGTTGGAGCTGGTCAGTGTCCAGATCAAGCCTCCCGACGCGAGCAGGACGGCGGCCAGTGCCGCCCCGAACAGCACCTGCGGCCGTCGATACCACGGCAACGGTAGGGCTTCCACGGCCGCGGTCTCCGGGGGGATGAACTCGACCTGCGGCCGCGCAGCGCCTGGGTCGAGCAGATCGGCCTCGGGGGGACGCGTGACGTAGTCGGCCCCCTCATATGGCACCGGATCGGTGCCTCCGTCGTCCTGCGACCAGGCCAGCGCGCCCGCCATGCCGGTCGCCGCAGCGGCTGCAGGTGCCAGACCCGTCGGGGTGTCGGCGGCAGGTGACAGGGCCGTCGCACTGTCCGCACCGCCGGCGGGCGCAAGGCCGGTGGCGGCGAGCCCTGTCGCGTCACCGGCGGGCCCGCGCTCAGCCAGCACTGCGGCGCCGGCCGCGGTGTTCAATGCGGGACGGGGTGTGGTCACCACCGGCACGCGCAACTGCTCGGAGAGTCGCTGTGTGACGAGAGGAATGGCTGCGCCACCGCCGACAGTAGCCACCGCCGACAGCGACGAGGCGTCAATCCTGTTGCGCTGCAACATTTCGTCGAGTGCAGCCATCAGCCCGGAGAACGGCTGAGCGATCAGACTTTCCAGTTCGGCCCGGGTGAGCCGAACATCTGACTGGTACCCGGGAAGCTCCACGGACATCTCGGTCGCGGTGTCCGCTGAGAGCCGCTCCTTGGCCTGCCGGCATTGCTCGCGGAGTCGCGTGAGCGCCCCTACCGCGGTGGTGGCGGCCGGATCGATCCCGCCCGACTGGCTGATGTCTGCGAGCACCTTCGTCATCAGTGCCTGATCGATCTGCGCGCCGGAGAAGTCGGTGTAGCGCTCGGTTTCGTCTATCGGCTGCAGGTTGTTGGCGGCATCGGCCAGCGTGATGCTGGTGCCACTGCCACCGAGGTCCAGGAGAGCGACGATCCCACTGCTCGGCAGGCCGGGGCTGGTTCCAAGGGCGGCCAACGCAGCCGTGGAGTCGGGTACGAGTTGGGCCGGGACGCCGCCGGGCGACAGCTGGCGGTTCGTGCGTAGCGCCGCGCGCAACGCGCCGAGAACAGCGGGACCCCAGTGTGCGGGCACCGCGATCGCGACCTGCGACGGCGCGCCGTTCTGGTCACTGACGGCGTCTGCCATGGCGCCCAGCGCATCGGTCAGGAGCCGGTCTGCGCTGTGGGTGGAGCCGTCCGATGCCACGAGCGGGACCGGGTCGCCGACCCGCTCGACGAAGCCGGCGAGGACGACGCCGTCGCCGGTCACGTTCGGGTTCTCCGCGGAGATTCCCACCTCCGGTGCCCTGTTCGGGTACAGGTTCAACACCGCGCTGCGCGTCACGGGTGCTTGACCGACGCGTGCGGCAACGAGGTTGGTCATCCCGACGGACAACCCCAGGGAGTAGGTCACCTCGCTCACGATAGCGGCTGTGCCCCCGATGGTCATGCGGCATCCCCTAACCGCGCCGCAACCCCTAACACCTCATCCCCTAACGGCGAAAGTGTCGCAGTGGGTTTGACACCGATCCGTGATTAGCTGGTGACCGATAGCATCGGGAGCATGGCAAACGAGCTTCTCGACTTCGTCATGTCGCTGGTGCGCGATCCCGACGTGGCAGCACGCTACGCCGGCAACCCGCAGCAGGCCATTGCCGATGCCCATCTGACCGATGTGACCAGCGCCGATGTTAACAATCTGATACCGGTCGTGTCCGAGTCGCTGTCGATGACCGCGCCCTCGCACGGGATCGACACGGGCGACGCGAACGTCTGGTCCAGCGGTGCGGCGACGGCCGCGTTCGACGCGTTCTCCGATCACCTGCCCACGCCTGTCACCGTCGACACCCATGAGCCGGTCATCGAACATCAGGTGTATTCGCCGGTCGACAATGCAGTCGAGAGTTGGCACGATGCTGTCCCCGAGCTGCACACTTTCGACGCGAATCCGGTGGACGAGCCCTTCTCGGGGACCGATGGAATTCACGACACCGTGCCGGCCGTCGATCACGGCGCGATCGATCCGGACTTCGACCATCCCGTCGGCCACCACGGTTTCGGCGACGACTTGTCCTTTATGTAGTCCAGCGCGAGCATCACCGCCCCCGGCCGCCTTCGGCCGGGGGTTATTTTTACGCTGTGACCAGCTGGAACTGCAAGGTTGCTGGGGGTTTCCCCGCCGTCCCCTAGAAAACCCCTAATCCCCTAACGGGTTTTGCTGACCCACCCCAGCACCGCCCCGTGAAGGTAGGGGTTTGGTCCCCGTTTCGGTGGTTTGCGCCAGCCCATACTGTGGCTGACAGATCACCGGAACGCCGGTGAGGGAAATACCCAGGACCACCAAAGCCACAAGAAAGGCACTCCGATGACCAGCTTGATCGACTTCATCCTGAACCTGTTCCGCGACCCGGTCTCCGCTCAGTCGTTCGTCGTCAACCCCGAAGAGGCGTTGCTGGACGCGGGCCTGTCAAACGTGACCTCGGCCCAGATCCAGTCCGTCGCCGCCACTGCGGTTCCGAGCCTCGCGCTCGGCAACGGCGACCCGGTTGTGGGGCTGCAGAGCGCCCTGACCAACCACTACGGCTGGGAGCCGGTGATCGCGCCGTCGCCCACTTGGTCGCCGACTTGGGCACCCCAGAACGACTTCGCTCCGAACACCCTGTCCAACAACGACACCTCGCTGCTGAGCCCGCATCAGGACGCGGGCGCCAACGCCCAGCAGGGTGCCTTCAACCTGGGCTTCGGCGACGTCACCCTGTTCGGCAGCCACACCAGCACCACCACCACTGCCACCGACGGCTCCGTCATCACCAGCGGGCACACCTCCGGTGACATCGTCACCGGCGACGGCGCGGTCCTCGGCAACGGCAACGCGGTGAACAACGGGAACATTCACGCCAGCCAAGGATCGAACGTCTCGATGGGACACGGCAACACGTCCACAACGAGTCAGGGCAACACGACCGCCGGCCACGATGTGGTGACCAACCACGACGGCACCGTGATCCAGACCAGCCATGGCAGCACCAACGTCGCGCAGGGCAACACCGATGTGACCTCGGTGCACGGCAATCAGACCAACACCAGCATCGACGGTGTCGGCAACTCCAGTGGCGTGGACAACTCGCACACCGTGGACACCACTCACACGGTGGTCAACACCAACACGACGACGACGTCGCTGAACAACAACATCGCATCGAACAACCACACCGATATCGCGTCGAACAACCACACTGCCGTCGCGTCGAACAACAGCAGCAGCTACGACACCTCGACGCACGACAATGTCGGTTCGCTCAACAGTCACGAGTCCACCGCTGTGACGCACGACAGCACGTCGACCTACGCGCCGACGTACGACTCGTCGACGCACGACAACACGACACTGACGCACGACAGCCACAACACGCACCTCGGCTTCTGATCGTCAGACACCAGGATCTGGCGGGGACCGCAATGGTCCCCGCCAGTTCGTGCGCATACCGTGGGAATGAAACGAAGGGGCAGGCGACGTGACACAGCCCAGTGACTCGCGGCAGGTGCGCGTCATCGTCGAACTGATCGACCACGCCGCCAGGATCGCCGAGGCCAAGAGCCGCGAGGACCTTGCCGCCCGGCTGGCCGTGGCCCGCGACCGGATCACCGACCCGCAAGTCCGCGTCGTGATCGCCGGTCAGCTCAAGCAGGGCAAGAGCCAACTCGTGAACTCGTTGCTGAACATGCCTGTCGCGCGGGTCGGTGACGACGAATCCACGGTGCTGACCACGGTCGTGCTGCACGGCGAGCAGGCGACGGCGCAGCTCGTCGTGGCCGTCGGCGATGGCGAGGTGGAAGCCGTCGAGATCCCCACAGCCGACATCAACAAAGACCTGCGGCGCGCACCGCAGGCCGGCGGCCGCGAGGTGTTACGCGTCGAGGTGCTTGCGCCCAGCCCGCTGCTCAAAGGCGGGTTGGTGTTCATCGACACGCCCGGGGTCGGCGGCCACGGACAGCCGCATCTCGCGGCGACCCTCGGTCTGCTGCCGGACGCCGACGCGATCCTGATGGTCAGCGACACCAGCCAGGAGTTCACCGAGCCCGAAATGACCTTCATGCGGCAGGCTTTCGAGATCTGCCCGGTGGCTGCGATCATCGCGACGAAGACCGACCTGTATCCGCACTGGCGCGCCGTCGTCGATGCCGATCTGGCCCACCTGCAGCACGCCCGCCTCGATGTCCCGATGATCCCGGCGTCGTCTCTGCTGCGCAGCCATGCGATCTCGATGAACGATCAAGAACTCAACGAAGAGTCGAACTTCCCGCAGATCGTCAAGTTCCTGTCCGAGAAGGTTCTGTCCCGGGAGAACGACCGGGTCCGCGATCAGGTACTCAACGAATTGCGCTCGGTAGCAGACCATTTGACGCTGACCGTAGACTCCGAACTGTCGGTGTTCAACGACCCCCGCGAGCGGGAGCGGCTGACCGCGGACCTCGAACATCGCAAGGACGAGGCGCAGGAGGCGTTGCAGCAGTCGGCGCTGTGGCAGCAGGTGCTCAACGACGGCGTCGCCGACCTGACCGCCGATGTCGACCACGATCTGCGGTCGCGGTTCCGTTCGATCACACAGCATTTCGAGCATCAGATCGACAGCTGCGACCCGACTCTGCGATGGGCTGAGATCAGTGCTGAGCTCGAGCAGGCGGTGGCCGACGCGGTCGGTGACAACTTCGTCTGGGCATTCCAGCGGGCTGACGCCCTGGCCAAGGAGGTCGCGAGCACCTTCATGGCGGCCGGCCTGGACGCCGTGAAGCCGCCGGAGATCAGTGCGCGTGAGATGGGCGCCAACTTCGGCGGTTTCAAGTCGGTCGCCCGGATGGACGCACAACGGGTGAGTGCAAGCAGCAAAGCGGTCAGCGGGATGCGTGGTTCCTACGGCGGCGTGCTGATGTTCGGCATGCTCGGTTCCCTGGCGGGCCTGGGCATGTTCAATCCGCTGTCGATCGGCGCCGGTCTGCTGTTGGGTCGCAAGGCTTACAAGGAAGACATGGAGAACCGGATGCTGCGGGTGCGCAACGAGGCAAAGAACAACGTCCGCCGTTTCATCGACGACATCACGTTCGTCGTCGTCAAGGAGTCCAGAGATCGCCTTCAGGCGATTCACCGTCGGCTGCGCAACCACTACCGCAACATCGCCAATCAGACCAGCCGCTCGCTCAACGAATCGCTGCAGGCGATGCTCACGTCAGCACGCCTCGAGGAGAACGAACGCAATCAGCGGGTCGCCGAGCTGGAACGTCACCTCGACATCCTGCGGCAGGTGTCCGCCAAGGCTGCCGAGCTGGCGGCCCCCCCGGCCGCCACGGCGACGCCCCGGACGGCTCAGCCGCGTCTGACCCTGCGGGGCTAACTAAACTCGACCGGTGAGCACCAGCGATCAAGTGCGGGCCATCCTGGCAGGCACCATCCGTGCTTATCGCAACCACCCGTCGTTTCGAGAGCGGCCTGACCTGCACAACGAGCTGGAACGGATCGGCTGGCGGCTGAACCAGCCGATGCGCATCGCGCTGGCCGGCACGCTGAAAGCCGGGAAATCGACATTGGTGAATGCCCTCGTCGGTGACGACATCGCCCCGACCGACGCCACAGAGGCCACGCGGATCGTCACGTGGTTCCGGCACGGGCCGACCCCGAAGGTCACCGCGAACCATCGGGGCGGCAGACGCACCAACGTCCCGATCGCCCGCGCCGGCGGCCTGACGTTCAGTTTCGACGACCTGGACCCCGCCGAGGTCGTCGACCTCGACGTGGAGTGGCCTGCCGCCGAGCTCATCGACACAACGATCATCGACACTCCTGGCACGTCGTCGCTCAACAGCGACGTGTCCGCACGCACGTTGCGGCTGCTGGTGCCCGACGACGGAGTGCCCCGCGTGGATGCCGTCGTGTTCCTGTTGCGCACGCTGAACGCCGCAGACATCGCACTGCTCAAGCAGATTGGCGAGCTTGTAGGCGGATCGGCCGGTGCGCTGGGCGTCATCGGTGTGGCGTCGCGCGCCGACGAGATCGGCGCTGGGCGCATCGATGCGATGTTGTCGGCCAAGGATGTCGCCAAACGGTTCACCGAGGAGATGGACAAGACGGGCATCTGCCAGGCCGTGGTGCCCGTATCGGGTCTGCTCGCGCTGACCGCGCGCACTCTGCGTCAGAGCGAGTTCGCCGCACTCGAGAAACTGGCCGGTGTCGACGCAGCGGAGATGGCAAAGGCCATGCTGTCGGCGGATCGCTTTGTGCGCGAAGACAGTTCATTGCCGGTCGATGCGGCTACGCGACGACAGCTGCTGGATCGGTTCGGGATGTTCGGCGTCCGCATTTCGATCGCAGTGCTTCGGTCGGGGATCAGTGACTCCGTGGCGCTTGCCGACGAGCTTCTCGAGCGCAGCGGCCTGGTGGCGCTGCGCGACGTCATCGACCACCAGTTCGCGCAGCGGTCCGATCTGCTGAAGTCGCACACAGCGCTGTTGTCGCTGCGGCGCTTCGTCGAGGTCAACCGCATTCCGGCCACGTCCGCGATCGTCGCCGACATCGACCCGCTGCTCGCCGACACGCACGCCTTCGAGGAGTTGCGGCTGTTGAGCCAATTACGCTCGCGGCCAACGACATTGAACGAATCCGAGGTGGCGTCGCTTCGGCGGATCATCGGTGGCTCAGGTACCGACGCGGCAAGCAGGCTGGGTCTGACGGCCGAGGCGCCGTACGACGGGCCACGAGCCGCGTTCGCGGCGGCCCAACGCTGGCGTCGTCGTGCCGAACACCCACTCAACGACCCGTTCACGACGCGGGCCTGCCGAGGCGCGGTGCGCAGCGCCGAGGCGCTTGTGGCGCAGTACGCGGCGACCAACGGTCGCTGACACGCGCGCAATTACTCCCGGTGGGTTCGCGGTACCTGGCTGTCGGTGTGCCGAATCTGGTTACCGCCAGCGCGTTTCGCCTCATACATCGCTGTGTCGGCGGCCTCCACGACACGTTCGATGGTGTGCCGGGTGCGGATCTCCTTTTCCGACGAGGAAGGGATACTGCTGACACCCACGCTGGCAGTCACACCCCAGGGTGCGGAAGAGATCGCCGAACGCATCGCCTCGGCGGTCCGCAGCGGCCTCCCGGGCCGTAGCATTCTCCGCCACCAGGAACTCCTCGCCGCCAACCCGCGCGATCACAGTTTCCCGGCCGCCCGCCTGGCGCAGACTGTCGGCAACGGCGATCAAGATGCGATCCCCGGTTGCGTGCCCGTACGTGTCATTGATTCTCTTGAAGTCATCGAGGTCAAGCATGAGGACACTGAAATCCTGGGCAGGTGTGTCGGCGGCGAAAAGCCTGGCCGCTGACCGATAGAAGCCCCGGCGATTGCGCAGACCGGTGAGCGGATCGGTTGACGACTTCAGCGCATCCACCGACAGCCAGTGCACCAGGATCTGCCCGCAGACTGGTACGGCGAGGATTCCGGCGCTGAGCACCAGCAGATTGGCCACGGCCATCGCCGGATCTCCTGTCGCGGCAATCCGGACGGCGCACACCGTCGCCGTTCCGAGGGCCGTGCCCAGGGTCAGGACCAGCTGTCGAGCGGAGTGAAAGAACGCGACGTACCCGGCGAGGCCGCCGAATGCGGCGCATCCGAGCATCCCACTTCGCGGGTCGCTCTCGATGACGCAGACCGCAGCGATCCCCAGTGCTCCCGCAATCGCGAACAGCTGCGATTGGACTCGCGTAGGCCAGCTCAACATCCATACCAGCGCCATGGCGAACAGACTGGCTGCAACCACCAGGGCGGCCGCACGCAGCAACGATGTGTGCGGACCCGACGGGCTGATCAGCATCAACAACGTCGCCGCGGCCAGTGTGACGAGGGTGGTGAACAGCAGATAGCGGACGAACGGCCGCAGTCCGCGGGCGGCCAGGTAATCCGACAACCAGTCGAAGTGATCGGGCTGGCGCCACCACCCGGCTATCGAACGCATTATGTCTCGACGCCCCCCGGCCCCGTTCGCCGTCCCTGGGATCTCGCCGGCACGGCAGAGACCGAGCCTGCCTCGGATGCTACCCAGCGCCGCCCTAGTCAGGACGTCATTGACACTTCTGAGCGGGCGGTTTCATCGCACGGTCGCCCGCGGAGACGTCTAGCCGGCTTCGGGGTTGGACGCCTTCACCGTCGGTGACGCGGTCATGTCCGGCGGACGGGTGATGTTGAACGACTCTTTGGCCTTCGTCGTCGTCTCCTCAGGTGGCGGCGGGGCCTCGGTCGCGCTCGCCTGAGGCGCAGCGGACGCTGCTGTGGTGGCCGGTGCGGCCGGCGCAGGAGCGGCGGCGGGCGGGGGCGGGCGATAGGTGGGCTTGGGCGCGGCCTTCGGCGCTGGAGGAGGCGGTGGCGGTGGCGGCGGAGCAGGTGGCGAGGGCGGCGCGGGCGGGGGCGACGGCGCCGGGGGAGGTGACTGCGGCGCAGGTGACTGGGGCGCGGAGGCCGGCTCCGAGCTTGCCGCCGTTGCGGCCTGCTGGGTCTCGTGTGCGTGCTGGGCCAGCAGCAGCACCGCGGCCGTGAGAATCGCGAGCACGCCGACGCTGACTGCGGCGATCGCTGCTCTGGCGGTGGGGGTCCCGAACCCCTTCGGGCCTTCCGGGTCAGAGTTCGCGTGTTCGCCGGGGGCGCCGTCTTCGGTCATCAGCGGATCGTACGACCGTTTGCTTCCGCTCGCGATTCAAGTGAAAAACCCGGCCGGAGGCGGGTCACGGCTGAGGTGGTGGGGCCGTCACCGTGCTGGTGCTGGTCGACGTGCTGGTGACGGTGGAGGTGCTGGTGCTGGTGGAGGTGCTGGTGCTGGGTTGAGTCGAGGAGGACGGCGTGGTCGACGTGTCGGGGCTGGAGGTCGTAATTTCCGTCGTCACGGTGGTCGTCGACGGTGAGAGCGACGAGGTCGTGGTGCTCCGCGAGGATGATGTTTTCGGGGTGATCGGTCCGCTGGAACTGGGGCTGGACCCTCCAAAGATCAAGAAGATCACCGTCGCCAACAGGAAACCGCCGATCGCGCCGTACATGACCATCGCCCACGGCATTGCGTACCACGGGGTGGCCGGTCCCGGTGGACCCGGTGGTACGCCGGTGGTGTCGATGAACTCGGTCGGCTGCTCGGCGTTGTCGCCGGGATCGGTGGGGCCGTAGGTGGACACGGGGCCTGATGGTAGCCGCTGAGAATCGTCAGTAGTGCGGGTAGTTCTGTCGTCCTTCTGGCGGTCTCGGCTGCGGCCTGACGCTGATCTGAGTTCGGGTCACCGGAGTCCTTGTCACACCGATCTCCGGGGGCTTGGTCGGGGCCTGCGGCTGCGGATGCGGCGCGGCCGCGACAGGCGCACTGGCGGTGACCTCGCTGGGACCCTGCGGCGGCGGGCTGGGCGGCGCAGTCGCAATGACGGATGACTCGATGGTTCGCGGTGCCGACGACGACGGGACCGTGGTTGCCGGCGCGACCTTCGGCGCGCCGCGGGACTCGCGCGAAACCAGCAGAACAGCTGAGACCAGGATCGCGACCACCGCGACCCCGATCGCACCCATCGCCAGCATCGCGGCGCTCGCCCGATACCAGGGCACAGGCGTCTGGTCGCGTGCCGGCATCGTCGAGGACCTCATGTCGTACGGGTTGTCGAAGTCGTCGAACCCGTAATCCTCGTCAATCTCGCCGAGGTCGTCCCACAAGTAGTTGAAGTCGCCCGGCGGCTCGGTTACCGCCACGAAGAGATTTTACGGCGTCTGCCCGTCCCGAGGCGTCCAAGATCACGGAATCGTTCCCGGGGTGGCCCGGAACCCGGTGCTGGTCGTGCTGCTCGGACGCCGGCTCGATGACGTCCTCGGCGATTGTTGCGTTGTTGCGGTGGGGGTTTCGGAGGTATCCGAGGTCTCTGAAGTCGAGGTCGTCGTCGTCGTTGTCGTCGTGGTCGTCGTGGTGGTCGTACGACTGGTCGTGGTAGGCGTCCGGGAGGTGGCGGT